>JAFQDY010000025.1 GCA_017399325.1 Oscillospiraceae bacterium | reverse complement strand
GATTGATGCATCAGCAGAAAACACAGGATTAAGTGACAATTCTATTTCGCTTATTACAGTTGCGTCAGCGTTTCATTGGTTTGATGCTACGGAGTTTAAGCGTGAATGTGCGCGAATACTTGATGATAATGGAGTTGTTTGCATTATATATAATGTGAGAGTATATGATGAATTTTCCAAAAAACAATGTGAAATAAGCGAAAAGTATTGTGAAGAATTTGAATCCCTGACACATGGTTACGATAAAACAGCCAATTTGATGGAAAGTTTCTTCAGTGGTAACTATGTGACCTATGAATATGATTTTCCGCTGGAATATACAAAGAAGAAATTTATTTTACGTTGTTTATCTTCTTCTTATGCCCCATTGCCGGACTCAAACAATTACGATTCGTACGTATGCGAATTGAATACTTGGCTTGATGAAACATTCAAAGACGATATGTTTAAAATTGCTAACAAAACAGTAATGTTTGTTGGGAAGGTCAATTAAGCAATTCCAATTTAATAAAACACTTGAAACTTTCAGTTTGTCAGAGTGTCAAATTCCAATTTGTCGAGCAGTTGCTTTCGTAGCAACTGCTCTTTTCCTTTGCCTTTTGGCGTGGTATAATTGTTGAAACGGTTTTGGGGGTGTATCTATGGCATCACCGATAAAGAACAGCGACCAAGGCGGCAAACGCCCCGGTCAAAAGTATAAGTCCCTGTTGGTGTGGCAGTATCTTTTGAAAATGACCGATGAAGACCACGCTGTCAGTTCCAAGGCAATCCAAGAGCATTTGAAAGAATATGGCATCACCGCCGACCGCCATTCCATCGCCCGCGATATTGAGGCATTACAGGATTTGTTCTGCCGTGATTTCTACGCTTATGCTGATGAAGTTGATGACGATGTGCGTCTGAACTATGAAATCACCCTCGACAAAAAACTACACGGCTACAAAATCGCCAACCGTCCTTATGCGTTTGAAGAAATCCGCCTCCTTGCGGAATGCGTCAATGCCTCCAAGTTTCTAACACCGGGACAAGCAGAAAACCTAAAAGCAGTAGTTGCCAATCTATGTAGCGAGGAACAGCAAAAGGAACTGAATATCAATGTGTTTGTTGTGGATAAGTCTGCCACAGCAAACAGCAACGTTATGCCTACCATACTAAAACTACAAGAAGCAATTAAAGCAAAACAAAAAGTAAAGTTTCAGTATATGACCCATTCTGTTGAACGCAAGCCCAGCCCTACACCAAGAGGTCACGGCAAGGAATATGTCCTGAACCCATTTCAATTATTAATGAACGAAGGTAACTACTATCTTTTGGCCTACAACGAAGCGAAAAGTTCTATGAGGACTTATCGAATTGACCGTATGCGAAGTGTTGTGGTTCAGGACGATGCCCGGATAGGAGAAGAAGCGTTTGTGGCGTTGGATATGCGAACCTACGCCAAACGCAATTTCTCAATGTTTGATGGTGAAACCTATCGGGTGACGATGCGATTTACAAAGGATATGATTGACCCGGTTGTGGAGCGTTTTGGCAAAGATGGAAATGCCCTGTATCGCTTGGATGACAAAGGCCACTTCCTTGTCAGTGCCGATGTTGGCATAAGTAATGCTTTCTATGGATGGATATGTAGTTTCCGAAAAAAAGCAACGATTATCAGCCCGGCGGAAGTGGTAGAGGGTATGAAATCATTCCTAAAAGACATAGAAACACGGTATGAATAACAAAATCCCACTGGAAACTTGTCAATTCCGGTGGGATTTCTTTCAATAGTTATAAAAAGTTGATGGTTTGTCCCAATTTGTGCGGATTACAGTCCAATAGCAGAGGCATATTTGTCGGTAGCCTGTCGCATCTGTTGGAAGTCTGCCCTAACGTAGAAATTGAGGGTTGTGCTTGCGTCAGCGTGTCCCAATATCTGTTGGACGCTTTTTATGTCCGCTCCATTCATCAAAAGGAGCGTGGCACAGGAATGGCGCAAATCGTGCGGAGAAAGGTCGGGTAGATGCCATCTGTTGATAAACCGCTTAACCCTTCTTGTGATGGAGTTGGGATTGATGGGCTGAAACAAATCTTCTTTGCTGTGAAAAACGAAAGCATCGTCTAAACACGCAAAAGGGTTTTCCTTTCGAATTGTCCGCTTGTACTGTTGGATTAACGGCAGAATACCAAACATAAGCGGGATAGTACGAATACTGTTGATAGTCTTGGGTGTGGAAATGATAATTCGGCTGTCGGTTGTATAGGAAACGCTACGATTTACTGACAAGATAGCATTTTCAAAATCTATGTCTTTCCACTTCAAGCCCGCCAGCTCTCCACGGCGAAGCCCTGTTGTCACCAAAAGAAGAAGAATACACCGGAGATCGAGAGGTGAAGCCTGTACGGCGTTAAAGAATGGTGTGACTTGTTCGGGGGTAAGCGCGACCACAGGCTTTGTTCCCTTCTTGGGGGCAGACACCTTTCGAATGGGATTGCGGTCGATGATGTCTTGCCGTTCCGCATAGTTGAAGATGTTTTTTAGAACGCTGTAATAGTGATGGATGCTCCGTTGCTCCAACGGCGTTCCTTTGCTTGTCTGTTGCTTGGTGTGAAGATGGGCTAAAAACGCCTCGATTTGAATGGAGGTAATCGCCTTGATAGGGGTTTTCCCAAAGAAGGAAATGATTATTTGTGCCATCTTTTCATAATAGAGTATGCTTGACGGCTTACAGTTCCGGCCTTTGATGTGGTAGCTCAGCCAATAGTCATTGACAAATGTTGAAAAAGGCAAGCGGTCAATGCCTTTTGCTAACAGGGCATCTTTATCCTTTTCATACTGTTCGCGAAGTTCCGCCTCCCAAAGCGTAGCGGTACGGGTGGCGAGGGACTTTGCTTTTGCGGGTGAAAGGTCGGCGGGAGGTTTCCACGTCATCGTTTTCTGTATTTGTTTTTTGTCAGGAGTTCGCCCAAGACACACTTTGAACGAGTAGGATACGATTTTTCCGTTCTTGCGTTTTTCTCGAATAGTTGCCATTTTGATACACCTTTCCTTCTGGCGTATCAATGTTTTCGCGGTCGTGTGTAGTTTTTTGTGTAGTCACCCTATTTTTTTGCTATTTTGGGTGGCAAAAAAAGTAAAAGAAAAAGCACCGAAACTTAGTAGTTTCAGTGCTTTCACACTTGGTACGGCGTAAGGGATTCGAACCCCTGACCTTTTGGTTCGTAGCCAAACACTCTATCCAGCTGAGCTAACGCCGCATCTTTGGTGCTCAATTAAAATACCATCTTCCGACGAAAAAGTCAAGAGGTAAATTCAAAAAAATTATTTTTTCTTCAAAAATCTTTTCGAAAGGGTCTCTGCCCTTGTTCTGCTGTCCGATTTATGGTATCATACTTTCATACAAAAACTCCGAAAAGGAGGGCTTGCCTGTGAAAAATACACGACTGTTGGCACTGGTGATCCTGATCATCACGGTGGTGGCGGCCATTTTCCGCTTTTGGGATGTGGTCATGCTGTTTTTCCTGTCGGCCATCATTGCCTATTTGCTTTCGCCCATCGTCAATCTGCTGACCTTCAAGGGTAAAGTCCCGCGGGGGCTTGCGGTGGCCATTACCGCCGCCGGCGTGGTGGGCTCCATCGTCTGGCTGGCCGTGCTGGTGGTGCCCTATGCAGTGACCGCCATCACCGGTATCGTGGATGATCTGATGGCTTATGCCGCCAACTTTGACCAGCTGTTGGCAAACATCAACGGACTGCTGGCCTCCTGGCACTTGCCGCAGCCGGTGCTGGATTTTGCAACCGATGTGGTGGGCCAGGCCGATGTTTACCTGGCGAAGTTCTTCAGTCTTGCCCTCAACTGGCTGATGAGCACCACCACCGGCTTGTTTGATGTGGTGGTCGTGGTCATCCTCATCGTCTATTTCATGCTGGATGGTGCCAAGATGATCCAGAACGGCATCGACGCCCTGCCTCAGCGGGCAGCGGTGCGGGTGGGCCGCGTGGTCACCGAATCCAACCGCTACACCTGGAAGTATCTGGGCACCCGCGTGCTCATTTCTCTGGGCATGGCCATCACCTCTTATATCGGTTTTTCCATCATTGGTCTGCGGTATGCTCTGCTGTTTGCCATTCTGGCCTTTGTGATGGATTTCATCCCCTATTTCGGCTCCATTATCGCCGGTCTGGTGGACAGTGTCTTTGCCCTCATCACCGGCGGCGTAGGTCTGGCGGTGAAGGTGCTCATCTTTGTGCTGGTGGTGCAGCAGATTGAGGGCAATGTGGTAGCCCCCAAGCTCCAGGGCAAATCGGTGGATCTGCACCCCATCTGGGTAATGTTCGCCCTGCTGGCCTGCAGCGAGATCTGGGGCCCGGTGGGTATGCTGATCTCCACTCCGGTGGCGGCAGTGGTCAAGACCGCCCTGCGGGAGCTGTATTACTATATGCTGGGCGATCAGAAGAGCGCCATGGTGTCCGTGCTGTCGGAGGACAAAACAGAGTAGCAATTTTCCCGGCCTGCGCATAGATTACCATGAGGTGATCGGATGCTTTGGCTGATTTTTGCAGGTTTTTGTGTGCTGGGCACGGTGCAGCATTTTCTGTTCGTACCCCTGGGACGGCCCCGGTGGCTCCTGTGGCTGCTGCCGGTAAGCGAAAGTCCCTGGGAACACTATAAGCTGGCCTTTTGGCCGCTGGGCGGGGCCTTGTGCCTGACAGGCGTGCTCATCGAGGCATCCCGGGCGGCAATACTGTGGGCGTGGGTGCAGGCGGCGGCACACGGCTTTTGCACCATGCTGGGCATCTACTGTTTTTACCGCATGGCACTGGGGATAAAGCATCCAGTGCTGTGGGCGGATATTCTCAACTATTATATCACCATGTTTTTTGGCTGGAAGATGGGTCTGCGGGCCCTGCTGCGGGCGCCTGCCCCGGTTCTGGCCCTGCCGGCGGCACTGGCCTTGGGGGCTTGCGCCCTGTTTTTTGCCAGTGCATCGGTGCTGCCGCCGGAAAAATACCCCATGTTTCGGGAGGAAACCAAAAATGGCAGAGATCAGCGTACAGGAACTTCATAAATATTTTGGAGAGCATCATGTACTCAAGGGGCTTTCTTTTGATCTGCAGGCCGGTGAGCGGGCATCCATCGTGGGCCCCAACGGCTGCGGAAAGTCCACCCTGCTGAAGATTCTGGCAGGGCTGCAGGAGTACGACGGCGGCGTGGTGGCCATCAACAAGGGGGCGCGGCTGGGCCTGCTGGAGCAGCTGCCGGTGTACGACCCCGACACCACCGTCAAGGAGGTACTGTGGCAGTCAGCCGAACAATGGCGCTCGCAGGTCAAAGGTACGAACGTGATTGCAGGGCTGAAGGGGTCTGCGGCGTTCTTCGCGTTGCACGGCATGTGCGTCTTGAGAGAGAATCCTATCTTGGGGACTTTTGACGTCGACCGTCCACAGGTTCGCAGTTCCTCTTTATTGTCAACGCTGTCAGTGCTCAAAAGCCGATTCTTTGTCCTCTC
>JAFQDY010000024.1 GCA_017399325.1 Oscillospiraceae bacterium | reverse complement strand
TTTCTTCCATATATTCCATAGTGACTTTCTTGGCGGCTTTGTGGCAGGCGATGGTCATGGGCATTAAGCCTGCGCCCTCGGTCTGGTGATGGGGCACAAGGTAGATATTCTTATGGCCTGCGTCGATCATAGACTTCAGGATATAGTACAGATAATTGACATAGGCATCCTCATCCACATGGAAGTGGCTGGGTTTCGGGCCGCAGACCGCATAAGATGCCACGCCGTACCAAATGGGCGGACAGACCACGATCTCCTTTTCCTTTTCCAGTTCCCGCAGGCAGCCGGTGACGACCAATGTATCTGTGCCGCAGGATGCGTGACGGGCGTGGTATTCCAGTGTTCCGATGGGAATGATAAACGGCACTTTTCTGCCTACTGCATCCTGAATTTCGTCGTAAAACATTTCAAGCATTTGCATAAGCGTTTCTCCTTTTTGGAAAACCGGCGCACGGATAGTGCGCAGGTTCGTGGTTTAGAATAGAATTTCGGGGCAGACAGCAGGGATCTCGGGGGACAGCATTTCAAAGCCGCCCTCCTTCACTGCAATGCCCTTCTCCCAGCGGACGCCGAATGTGTCGGCAGAGATGTAGGTATCCACCTGATAGGTCATATTTTCTTTCAGATAGTACTGAGAACTGGTCTCACACCAAGGCGCTTCCACTTCAATGATGCCTGTGCCGTGGAGAGGGCCGTAGACATAGTTTTTCTCATAGCCGTTGTCCACATAGTACTGATAGAAGCCCTTGGCAATATTCGCCGCCCATACGCCTGCTTTGACCTGCTTTTCGCTCCAGGTGTGGGCCTCACGGCAGAATTGGATGATGTCACGGCGCTGGCCTTCCAGTTTGCCCAGGCAGATGGGATAGCCGATGGCAGCGGAGTAGCCGTCGATCTTGGCAGACAGATTCAACTGCACGATATCGCCCTTTTGGAATTCACGGTAGGAAGAACGGGAAATGGCATGACGGGTGGACGCCTCGGAGAACACATACATAGGCAGGCCTTCGTACTCGGCGCCGTGCTCGTAAACAGCCTTCTGTGCCACGCCAACCATCTGCAGTTCGGTCATACCGGGGCGGATTGCCTTGATGACTTCCTCGGTGGCAATGTTGGCAATGCGATAGCCTTCCCGCAGGCAGGCCAGTTCGTTTTCGGACTTTATAGAGCGCAGTTCTACCATCACCTTGCCGGCGTCTACGATTTCGGCCTCGGGGAAGGCTTCACGGATAGCATTGAAGATGGTAACAGAAGTGTCCAGGAAAGAAGCCACGCCAATGCGGATGTGCTTTCCGGTAACGCCGATGTACTTGAATACATCGTCAAAGGTATCGGGTTTCAGTTCGGGGTATGCAGGGTCAGCGCCCTCACGGTAAGCAGTCAGAACAAAAGTCTTGTCCAGTTTGTTCCGGTCAGCGCCAAAAATAGCAGACTCAGGGCCAACCATCAATGCGGCGCGGCCGTCAGCAGAAATGGCAACACCGGCACGCTCAAACAGCGGCCAGAAGCCGGAGAAGTAACGGGGATTTGCGTAGTCAGCCTCGTTGCCGTTGACGATCAGGGCGTCCAAGCCCTCTCGCTGCAGAATTTTCGCGGCGCGGGCAACTCTTTGCTTATACTCATAGTCGGGAATGCAAATTCTAGCCATAGTTTAAATCTCCTTTTGATTATTCACAGTAACCGGGGGTCGTGTAGAAATTAACTGCTCGGGGTTCGGCTCTGCCGTACTGGGCAACGATGGGCACATCGCTTTGGAGCATAATGGCGTACTGCCCGCCCTCTTTTGCGGTGTAAGGGCCGAAGTCCTTTTCTTCATTGGTCCGCAGGCAGCGTACCCGCATAGGGGCAACTTCTGCGGTGAAACTGACCGGCTCTGCGTCCGTATAGAGCAAGGTGAATTTCACATTTGCCGTTTTGTTGGTGACATTTGTGATGATGACAGATTCATGTCCCGGGATCTCGTTGGGTCCTACGGGGGGCAACTCTGCATCCGGAAAGATCCATACTTTTTTGCCGTATTTCACAGTACAACCTCCTGTCGTTTGGTTTCTACTTTCATTCTACCAGTGACACAATGGGAATTCTTGTGGTATTATCATTTAAATTGGTAAATTCGTCACTTTTGGAGGGACTTATGCACGCGCTGACACACCTGGACCGCAATCAACACGGAACGCTTACCTTTCCTGTTGCTTACTATTATGTAGATGAGAAGCACCCCCGGTATCAGATGTCATTTCACTGGCATAATGCTTGGGAGATTCTGCGGATTTTGGACGGCAATATGCAAATTTCCCTGGATCACCGGCAATATGCCCTGAAAAAAGGAGATATTTTGCTGATCCGGGGCGGTGTGCTTCACGGCGGCACGCCGGAAAATTGCGTATATGAGTGCCTTGTTTTTGATCTTTACGGCATTTTCCGGTCTATGGAAATGGTAAAACCGTATCTCCGCCCATTTTATCGACAGACCTGCCTGCCCCAATGTTTTTACCCGGCGAAACCTGCCTGCGAAGTGGCAGAAATCGTGGATAAACTGATGGCGGTTTTCTCGCAAAACGCAAGTTGTCCGGAGTTGGAGACCGTGGGCGGCCTCAGCCGGCTTTTTGCCTGGATACAATCTAGCGGTGCATTTGAATCTCAGCCGGCGCAGGAGGGTTCTGTCAATCGCACCGACCGGATCAAGCCGGTTTTGGAGTATATCGAAAACCACTACAACGCCCAGTTGACACTGGACGATCTGGCGGAGGTTGCAGGAATGAACCCGAAATATTTCTGCCGGGTCTTTCGGTCGCTGACCCACCACTCACCGGTGGATTATCTGAATTTCTACCGGATCGAACAGGCTGCATACTTGTTGGACAGCACCGATCTGCCTGTTACGGAAGTGGGAAATCGCTGCGGTTTTGACGAGAGCAGTTATTTTACCAAGGTGTTCAAGAAATATAAGGGTGTGACGCCCCTTTTTTACCGACGCAATTTGCGGGGTGCGTAGGTTTTCCCTTTTCTTTTTTGCAAAAAGATGCTATACTGATACAAAACACGTAAGGAAGGTTTG
>JAFQDY010000238.1 GCA_017399325.1 Oscillospiraceae bacterium | reverse complement strand
TTTTTTCGTTGTAATACGCCTGGATTTTTTCAGTGAAATAACTCCGATTCAGTTGCACCGCCGCATTGCGAATGCCGCCGGTGATAAATAGCGCAAAGATAATCGCCACAAGGCAGACACCTGTTGCACGCAGCACCCGCGTTTTCCACGAGATGCTTTTCACCAGCAGAATCGCCGCCACCGTGATAACAACCAGACATCCGGCAAAGAGGTTGAAAAATGTCGAATTTATCACCACCGCCGGGGCAATCAACACCAGCGCAACCACAATGCCCAGCAAAAGTTTTTCTGTGGTTTTCGCAGAAATAACCCGGTAACAAACAACCGACAGGCAAAGCAGCAAAAACGCCGCAAAGTCATTTGGATTATGGAATACAATCGTTGGTGGAAAGAAAATCCTTCCCTGCTCAATACGCTGTTCCAGCGTGAAATAGTACTTTGTGCCCGGCACAAAATTGCCTACTGCCATCTCTACCCATGCAAGCAACGCGAAAATCACACCGCAAAGCACCAATAAATCAAGCAAAAAATCCATATCTTTGCTGCTCTTTATCAATGTAAAGGCGCAAAAGGCCAGCATACAAATCGTGAGAATGCCTGTGATTTCTGTAACTGCGCCGGTTCTGTTTCCCGCAAAAACGATCTGTGCCACGCCCAGCGCCAGCCATACAATCAGAAAGCACAGAACGCCCAATTCCAATCGCATATTTTTCAGCATCTGCAGCGCTTGTTTTTGCTTGATTCTGCGAATCCACAGACCTACGCAGAAAATACTTACCAGCGCCAGCACAAACCGAAACGGTGTCATAATCACAAAGCCCAAATCAATATTCAAGAAGGGAAACAGATTTCCAAATGTGCAAACGCAGACTAACACCGCCATAATGCACCGTGGGACATTAAAAATGCATCGTTTCATCGAGGTATCTCCTAAAGATTATTTTCTGGTGAGCCTTTCCGAAATTTCAAGTTGACGACGGACTACTGAAGATTCATCGTAAAGCAGGAATGCATCCTTCCGAATTTGCTCCGAATCAAAACGACTTCTTGTTTCCACCATTTTGATCATACCTTCCGCAAGGGCTGCTGCATCGCCTTTTTCTACCAGATAGCCATTGGTATCGTTGACCAAATCTTCCGGACCGCCACACTTGGTAGCCACTACCGGCAGGCCTGCTGCAAATGCTTCGATAACAACGACACAGAATGTTTCCGTCAGGCTGGAGCAAACGAAAGCGGAATTACCTGCAAAAAACGCGCCCCGTTTCTGGGCAGAAATACTGCCGGGAAACGCTACAACATCATCCAATCCCAGTTCATGCCGCAAGGCAACCAGCGCTTCTTTTTCCGGACCGTCGCCGCCGATTACCAATCGGCAATCTGGGAAAACACCATGTACCTTTGCAAACGCATTGAGCAGAATATCGAAGCCTTTGATTTTTCTCAAACCTGCCAATGCGCAAAATGTGAAGGGCTGCGGGGATTCTTTCACAAAGAATTCAGAGAAATCAATGGCGTTAGGCAGGAAGGAACTCCTGTCTTCTGCCGGGTTCAGCCGATGCCTCATAGCAGAGCACAAAAGGAATGTGTGGTCTGCATTTTCCACAGCCAGTTTCATAGTGCGGTCAAGGAAAGTGCCGGGTTTGCTATTGTAAATACCGGTATAGTGCTCCGTATAAGTCAACGGAATACTTTCCTTCTTTGCCAACGCCACCGCAGCATAGGCGCAACGGGCAGATTCCAAATGGATCACATCGGGCTTGCCATTGTCCTTACAAACCTGTTTATACAGTTTACGAACCATGGGAATCTGCTGCTTTGCCACGCCTTCTGCCCAGAAGGGGGTCAAATTTCGCTGCAGGTAACGGTACTCCGCAACCCCGTCAACACGACTGACGGAAATGCCGGATTTTCTTCCTCCCAGTCTTAAACAAACCTCAGGGGCGATCACACTGACCGTATGACCGCAGCGGACCATCGCACGGGCTTTTTGCTGAAAAAATATGCCATTAAGTGGATTTTCAGGGGTAGGATACCAAGAAGCCACGATCAAAATATGCATTCGACATTACCGCCTTTCTTTTTTGGTAAAGAGATAAATAACACTGCAAATGCCGGAAACACCATAGGCGATCATCAGCGCATAGGCTGCACCGCCAATGCCCATTGTGGTAATGAAGAAATAGTCCAGCGCAAAATGTATTACGCAGATGAAGGCAGACAAAATGATGTTGAATTTCAGTTCGCCCAAAGCCGCCAAAATATTACCCAAAGGGATTCGCACAATGGCGTTGATGCCAAAGGCAATCCACATAGGTTTCATAATTTCAATGGCCGGCGCGTAGTTTTCGCCGTAGATCCACAGAATGATATACGGAGACAACAGATATCCCACTGCCATGATCGGAACCATAATTGCCAACATACCCAAAATCACCAACATGGACTTCTTGCGGATCCATAGCCACTGCCCTGTCTTTTTGGCAAAATAAGGGAAGATGAAAACCACAACAGAAGTTGCAATGAATTGCAGGTTGCTTGGGATCATAGAAGCGGCTTTATAATAGGCAGTCGCATCCAGATTTTCAAGGACAAGGTTGACTACCAATGTTTCGTTGTAGGGCATAATCAACGAAAAAGAGTTGGTAATCATTGTGCCGACGCCATATAAAATAATCTTCTTTTTTTCCTCTTTTGACAGCAATACCGACTCTTTTGACAGGTTCTTGTTCCGCATCAGCATCCAGAAACAAACTGCTGCCGTAATGGATAGCGCAATATAACGGCCGATGAACACGCCGTTTAAAGAGAAGAACAGCGCCAGCAAAACCTGAAATCCTGCGTAAAGAATGGTATACAACACAGAAATTTTGGAATAAGCCTTGTTCATCAGATTGGCCCGCATATAGAGCATTGCCACTTCCTGAATATAGGTAAACATCGGAATCAGGCAAGCAACCAGGATATAGTATTTGCTTGCGCCGTAATTGCCACCGGAAAACAAGGTTGTAAACAGCAGTATGGGAACAAAAATCAGCGTAATCAAACCATCGGCAACGATACCGAATTTCAGACAGAAACGGAAAATCGCCGTTTTTTCCTCCAGTGTTTCCTTCATGGCGCAAAAACGCAATACGGAGTTAGCAAGACCCAAACCGTTTGCCAGAATCAGATAGGAGTTCACATTGTCTACTGTGCTTAGCATTCCGTAAATGCTCTCCGGCACCAAAATTCTGGGCAGAAGAATCGCAGAACAAAGGCTCACGCATTTTACCAGCGTGTTGCCAATCACAATGTGGAAAAAACCTTTTGCAAGCAGGGCTTTGACCGCTGATTTAATTTTTTCCATATATCGTTTCAACGGACTCCCTCCTGTTCTTTGCGCCGCAGTTAGCGGCAATTATTTGCAGATGTTTTCAAAAAGGTTCTCAACTTTTTGAAAGCAGGCGATAATCTCGTAATTTTCTGCCACATATGCCCGTCCGGCAGCGCCCATTTGCTTGCGCAAAGCCGGATCGTTATACAATTTTATCAGTGCGTCCGCAACGGCGCGGGCGTCTCCCCGGGAAACCACAATGCTGGTTTCTCCCGGTTTGGTGGCCTCCATCAAGCCGGGAATGTCTGTGATCACCACGGCGCAGCCGCAGGACTGGGCCTCTACGGCAGACACGCCGAAACTTTCGCTGTTCGAACATATCACCGCCGCATCCATATTGGCCCATTCCAAGGCCGCCTGCTGCTGGGGGATAAAGCCAAGCCATGTGGTGATTTCGTCGATTCCCAATTCGGCAGCCAAAGCATGGTATTCTTCCTGACAAGGCCCTTTTCCCGCAATCCGCACTTTCAACGGAATATGGGGATGCTCATTTTTTACAATCGCCGCCGCATTTAAGAGTACATCAATTCCGTATGCAGGCGCAAGGCTTTTGACCGTGCCGATCACAAAATCTGTATTGTCACGATGGCGTTTTTCAGGCGTAAACAAGTCCATATCCACACCAAAGGGCGTGATCGCAAACGGCTTTTTCGTATACTTGGACGCTTCCTCTGCCATGGCCTTGCTGGTGGAGAACAGATGCGTGGCTTTTTTGAAACTAAACTTCACAAAGGCCCGGTGTAAAGGACTTTTTTGCGGGAATGCATATACATCTGAACCCCAGACGGAAAGTACATAGTTTTTCAGGCCTGCCAATGCGGCGACCATACCGTAACTGGTGGCATAGTGGGCATTGATAACGTCCGGGGCAATTTCTTTCACGATCTTGCGCACCGCGCCGGCTTTCAGCAGATATTTCAGTTTCTGCATATCGCCGCCATTGGTTTGCGCGCCTGAATCCACATAGTGCAACTGCACGCCGTCGATCTTTGCATCGGAAAAGGATACCACATGGACCTGATGGCCCCGGGACACAAAATAGTTACACCACTTGATGGTGTGGGCGCTGTTAGAGGGGGCTAAAAAACAGATTTTCATAGATCTAACACATCAATTCTCTTAAATTTGGAAGCCGGAGTATTTTTCTTCCAGATATCTGCGTACCCGGTCAAAAAGGAATGTACCGAAGCGATACAGGTAAACCACCGCAACCACCGCCACAGCATAGCACAGCAGATACAGCGCCACATTTTCCTTCAGCGCAGGCAGCAGCGTAAATATCGATATCAGTTTTCCTTCGACCAAATAGATCATAAAGGAATTTTTGCCCAGCCATTTGAGAATTTTTATTTCTCTTTTCGGCAGGCTCAACAGGGTATACAACACAAAGAACAGTACCAGACCCCACTTCCAGTAGGAAATCTGGATCACCTTGCAAATGGCGAGGATCAAAACCGTCAAACTCCCCGCAAACACCACGATGCGGATCAGCATGCAAATCAGTCCTTTGCGCTTTTCGCAGATAGGGGCGCGGTTGAACAGGTCCGTCACATAGCCCAAGCCTACGCCAAGGGGAAATGCGAACGCATTCATCGCAAATTGCCAAGCGCAATCAAGGAATGTGCCTTTGAGCCAATAACCGCTGAAACAAAGTCCCAAAAGCATCAGCAGCGCCAGTTTTCCGATCCTCGGTCCGTTAAAATAAAACACGCAGAAAAAGGCTGCATACCAGATCAGCTGAAAACTCATATACCACATTGTGCTGTCCATTGTTCTGGCGTAGTCAATGCAAAGGATATTTTTCAGCAACGCCGGATAAGCCGGCGCATCACCGCGCACCATCATATACAGGTAAAAGACCACGGTGATAACCGCATAAGGGATAAACACCTTTTGCATTTTCTTGTCCCAAAAGGTCTTTCCCTGCAGCCCGTTTTTGCAATAGGACTGGTACAAACCATATCCGGAGAGCAGCAGAAATATCGTTACGCCGCCGATTCCAAAAATGCTGGCAAGATGACCGCTTATCACGCCAAAAACGCCACACAGAATATGCTCCAGTACCACGGCAGCGATGGCGATACCGCGGATATACTCCGAAGGTGTCCGTTTGATCTCCAGTATGCAATTTTTGTTCAACATAGGAATCATCCCTCGTTTCCGTTCAATTTCAGCAGATCTTCCACCACTTGGCGGGCGCGGCTTTCCCAAGTGTGGTCGGGCGCGGCCGCCACGGTGTTGGTCGTCTTTTCCTTGACCTCCGCAGGGTCATCCCGCAGTCGGGCCAACAACGCTGCGTAGGCTTCGGTGGTGTTTTGCACCACCCAGCCGCAATTTTCTTTTTCGATCAGGTCGCCGGCAGCGATGCCCTCGGATATCATCACCGGCACGCCGTAACCAATGGATTCAAAGGTCTTGATGGGCATGGCCAGGCGGGTGTACTCGCTCACCTGCAAGCAGCAGCAGAACACATCGGCCTGCTCATAATAGGGCGCAAGTTCCGCGCTGGATCTATGGACCACACAGATCCGGTCGCTCATATAGGGCGCATAATGCGCACGCATCTGCTCCCAACTGCTCTTGGGTGTGCAGATGGTCAGGTATACATTGTCGGTTTGGCTGACCGCCTTGCAGAAATCCGTTATGTCATAAACGCCCATCACATTGCCCACATAGAACACACGCAAAACGCCCTGCTTTTGCTGCTTTTCGGCGCAAAATTGCGCCTGTCCGCCGGGGGGCAGGGGTTTTGTGGCGCTATGGGGCACGATCTGCCTTACCGGTTCGGAGGCCACATAGAGCAAATTTACATGCTTGCGGTACATCCGCAGGTCATACCGGAACAGCGGCAGCGTGATCATCCGTTTCCAGCGGGAAACATGCTCCCGATACACCGGGAACATCCAGTGCATATCCCGGTAAAACAAACCCACGGGAATGGAATGCTTCCGGCAAAAGCCAAAAAAGGAAAAATCCAGAAACGGATATCTGGGAATGTGGTCTTCTTCTGTCAGCAGCGTAGGCACATTGACGCTTTCCGAATACACGAAGTCATACTGCACACCGGCGCGGATATTGCGCTTGATCCGGGCGATCGCCCGCTTCCGCTGCGCGCCGAACCCGGAAACTTCATCCACGCGATAGCCGATGTTTTCAAAGGCTGCCCGCATTTTGTTGGGCCGCAAAGCAGAGCCAATGCCCGGCTTGTCCTCCACAGGGTGGGGATAATGGAATATGCATCTTTTTTCTGTTTTCATGTCCACTGCCGTCCTCCTTGTTCAGATTGGGCGCAAATCATTGCTCGCAGCCACAGAAATCCAACTTATATTGTACTGCATTTTCCTTTATAAATCAAGAAGTATTTCCATCTCCCGACCCCCGCCCACAAAAAACGCAGCCAAGAGAAAGTCCTGACTGCGTTTGGGGTTTTATTCCTTTTCTTTCCGGCGGAACACGATCTCTCCGGTCTCGTGGTTCATGGACTCCACGATAGCTAGGGACTCCAGATGGTAGCCCAGATTCCGGATCACCTGGCCGCCAACCTGAAAGCCTTTTTCAACGGCAATGGCAATGCCTTCCACGGTGCCGCCGGCTTGGTCTACAATGGAGATAAGCCCCTGCAAAGCGCAGCCGTTGGCCAAAAAGTCGTCCACGATCAGCACCCGGTCATCTTTCGACAAAAACTGCTTGGATACCACCACAGTATTTTTGTTCTTATGGGTGAAGGATTCCACTTCGGCCGTATATGTATCGCCGGCGATGTTGATGCTCTTGGATTTCTTAGCGAACAGCAGCGGCACATGGAACTGCTGCGCGACCGCATAGGCAATGGCGATGCCGGAAGCCTCGATGGTCAGGATCTTATTGATGGGTTTGTGCCGAAAACGGTCGTAAAATTCCTTGCCGATCTCGTTCATCAGGTCAATATCCATCTGGTGGTTCAGAAAACTGTCCACTTTCAGAACATTTCCCTCTTTTACCACGCCGTCTTTGACGATTCTTGCTTCCAAACAGTTCATAGCGCGCCCCTCTTTTTCTTTATTTGATGGTTTCATTATAGCAGTTTCCCCGCTTTGTTGCAACACCAAATACAACTTCATTGTGTATTTTTCACAAGGAAATGCTGCAAAAAACTTTTCTTTCCGTTTTTGCTACAATTTTCGCCAAAAAGCGCCAAAGCGGTTGACAA
The DNA here is from genome assembly GCA_017399325.1 of Oscillospiraceae bacterium. Lineage (GTDB taxonomy): Bacteria > Bacillota > Clostridia > Oscillospirales > Oscillospiraceae > Faecousia. The sequence continues at coordinate 19,610 of JAFQDY010000238.1, read as the reverse complement.
AAAAGCGCAAAATGTGTTATCATTGTAGGGTAGTTTTCATATGATTGCCAGTATAGTTTTGGAGTAACGCGGAAGCGTTGGGCCCAAATGTTTCTACCGCAACGCCTTTAAGTTGCGACTATTGGTTTCAAGTCCCATTTTGTGGGGTTGCTGGCAGTTTGCGTTTGCATTCTGCCCTTTTTATTTGTTTACCTTATCGCCTTCCGAAAATATTTCCTCGGAATCCGGTAAATAATAGTAAAAACAAAAATGGAGGAAAACACAATGAAAAAGTTATTCGCATTGCTGTTGGTGGTTCTGATGGTTGTTTCCATGGCCGCTTGCGGCAAAAAGGGCAACGAGACTAAGGGTATGTCCGATTCTCCCCTGCCCTCCAAGGAAATCACCAAGGATTTCGAAGTAAAGGCTGATTTCAAGATCGGCTTCATCTGCCTGCACGACGAGAAGTCCACCTACGACAAGAACTTCTTGGATGCTGCTGACGAAGCTATCAAGGCTCTGGGCCTGACCGAGACTCAGTACATCATCAAGACCAACGTTCCCGAAGGCAAAGAGTGCTACGAAGCCGCTGCTGACCTGGTAGACCAGGGCTGTGACATTGTCTTCGCTAACTCCTTCGGTCACGAAGACTTCATGCTGCAGGCTGCTAAGGAATTCCCCGAAGTTCAGTTCTGCCACGCTACCGGCTACAAGGCTCACCTGGAAAATGTTGCTAACTACCACAACGCTTTCGCTTCCATCTACGAAGGCCGTTACCTGGCAGGTATCGCTGCAGGTATGAAGCTGAACGAAATGATCGAGGCCGGCAAGATCACTGCTGAGGAAGCCAAGATGGGTTATGTCGGTGCTTTCACCTACGCTGAGGTTATCTCCGGTTACTCTTCCTTCTACCTGGGCGCTAAGTCCGTATGCCCCTCCGTCACCATGGACGTTCAGTTCACCGGTTCCTGGTATGACGCAGTTGAAGAGCAGAACGCTGCCGAGGCTCTGATCGCCAGAAAGTGCGTTCTGATCTCCCAGCACGCTGACTCCATGGGCGCTCCCGGCGCTTGCGAGGCTGCTAAGGTTCCCAACGTTTCCTACAACGGCGCTACCTACGAGTCCTGCCCCGAGACCTTCATCGTCTCTTCCCGTATCAACTGGGCTCCCTACTTTGCTTACATCATCAAGTGCGCTAACACCGGTGCTACTATCGACACCGACTGGTGCGGCGGCATCAACGAAGGTTCTGTCGTTCTGACCGGTATCAACCAGGATGTGGCTGCTGAAGGCACTCTGGACGCTCTGAAGGCCGCTGTTGAGGGTCTGAAGAACGGTACCGTTAAGGTATTTGACACCAAGAACTTCACCGTTGCCGGCGCTGCTGCTACCGGCGATGCTGTTATCGACGGCATCTTCGAGGAGTCCAAGACTCAGTCTGCTCCTTACTTCGATCTGAAGATCGACGGCATCACCTGCCTGAACGAAAAGTTCTAATCCGTTCGAGTCATTCATATGGGACAGGGCCGGAAGGCTCTGTCCCATACTTGGTTATTTATATCTGATAAAGGGAAAGGCATTCGGCTTTGCTTTTATCAGGTACAAATACTAGTTTCGGAGGAATCATTATGGCAAAACCAATCGCATTGGAATGTCGCGGCATCACCAAGACCTTTGGTCGCGTAGTGGCAAACAAAAATTGCGACCTTGAAGTGTATCACGGTGAGATTTTGGCCATTTTAGGCGAAAACGGCAGCGGCAAGACCACTTTGATGAATATGGTCGCAGGCATTTACTTCCCGGATGAGGGCCGTATTTTTATCAACGGCGAGGAAGTAACCATCGCCTCCCCCAAGGATGCGTTTGCCTACAAGATTGGTATGATCCACCAGCATTTCAAACTGGTCGACCTGTTCAGCGCAACCGAGAATATTATTCTGGGTCTTGAAGAACAGAAAAAATACAATCTGAAGGTCGCCGAGGAAAAGGTGGACGAGATCTGCCATAAATACGGCTTTGAGATCGACCCCCGGAAGAAGATCTATAATATGTCCGTTTCCGAAAAGCAGACCGTTGAGATCATCAAGGTCCTTTACCGGGGCGCTGACATTTTGATTTTGGACGAGCCCACCGCTGTTTTGACGCCTCAGGAGACCCAGAAGTTGTTCGCGGTGCTGCGCCGTATGCGGGATGACGGCAAGTGCATTATCATTATCACCCACAAACTGCACGAGGTTCTGAGCCTGTCCGGCCGGGTGACCGTCCTGCGTAAGGGCGAATACATCGGCACAGTCAACACCGCCGAAACAACCGAAAGCCAGTTGACCGAGATGATGGTTGGCAAGAAAATCACCCTGAACATTGACCGGGCCGAGCCGCAGAATGTGACTGACCGGTTGGAGGTCCAGCACATTTCTTCCGTGGATGCTTTGGGCAATACGGTTTTGGATGACATCTCCTTCACCGCCCGTTCCGGTGAGATTTTGGGCATTGCAGGTATCGCCGGTTCCGGTCAGCGTGAAATGCTGGAAGCCATCGCCGGTCTGCATCACCTGACAGGAGGCGACATTTACTACCACAACCCCAAGACAGGTCAGATCGATGATCTGCGGAACAAAACACCCATTCAGATCCGTGATCTGGGTGTACGTCTGTCCTTCGTCCCTGAAGACCGCCTGGGTATGGGCCTTGTGGGCAATATGGACATCGTGGACAATATGATGCTCCGCTCCTACCGGAAGGGTCGCGGTATGTTCCTGCATCGCCGGGAGCCCAAGGATCTGGCTGAACACATTATCCACGACCTGCAAGTGGTGACCCCCGGCGCCAGCACACCTGTCCGTCACCTTTCCGGCGGCAACGTGCAGAAGGTTCTGGTCGGTCGTGAAATTGCTGCCTCCCCTACCGTTTTGATGGCCGCTTACCCTGTCCGGGGCCTGGACGTGAACGCATCTTATACCATTTACAATCTGCTCAACCAGCAGAAAGAACGCGGCACCGCCGTGATCTTCGTAGGTGAGGATCTGGACGTACTGCTGGAGTTGTGTGACCGGATCATGGTCATCAACGGCGGACGGATCGCCGGCATTGTAGACGGCCGTACCGCCCGTAAGGACGAGATCGGTCTTTTAATGACAAAATCCCAGGAAAAGGAGGACGCGCTTCATGGCGAAAACTGAGAAAACCCTTGCCCCCTTGGTGCATATCGTAAAGCGTGATCCCGGCTCTGTCACCTGGAAATATCGCTTGCTGGTTCGCGCCATCGCCGTGTTGGCCGCACTGCTGCTGTCCGGTATTCTGATCACTCTGCTGACCAAGAAGAATCCGCTTGCCGTGTACGGCTCTATGGTATCCGGTGTGTTTGGCTCCCCCCGACGCATCTGGAATATGCTGCAAGGTGTGGCTATGCTGCTGTGTGTCTCTCTGGCTGTGACCCCCGCTTTTAAAATGAAATTCTGGAACATCGGCGCGGAAGGTCAGGTGCTTATCAGCGGCCTGGCTTGCGTTGCCACCATGATGTTCCTGGGCAGCGCACTTCCTACCGGTCTGCTCATTTTGGTTATGGTCGCGGTCAGTATTTTGGCCGGTACGATCTGGGCGGTTCTGCCTGCTATTTTCAAAGCCTACTGGAACACCAACGAGACCCTGTTCACCCTGATGATGAACTATGTGGCCACCCAGTTGGTGGACTACTTCCTGAAGGTCTTTGTAAAGGACGGCTCCGGTGTTCTGACACCTATGCCCCAGTTTGGTCTGCCGGTGATCGGCAACCAGGCTTACCTTTTGAATGTGTTGATCGTTGCCGTTGTGACCGTGCTGGCTTACATCTACTTGAAGTACAGCAAACAGGGTTACGAAATTTCCGTTGTGGGTGAAAGCGAAAACACCGCACGCTACATCGGCATCAACGTGAAAAAGGTCATTATCCGAACTATGCTTCTGTCCGGCGCCATCTGCGGTCTGGCAGGTCTTCTGCTGGTGGGCGGCACCAACCACACCATCAGCACCACCACCGCCGGCGGACGCGGCTTTACGGCCATTATGGTCTCCTGGTTGGGCAAGTTCGACCCGCTTTATATGGTACTGACCTCCTTCCTGCTGGTTTTCCTGGATCAGGGCGCGCAGCAGGTATCTACGGATTTCCGAATCTCCAGTTCCATTTCCGATATTGTGATCGGCATTATCCTGCTGTTCATCATCGGTTGTGAGTTCTTTCTGCAGTACCGCGTGGTCACACGCAAGAACAGAAAGGAGAATGTATAATGGTAGCCTTTCTTGTAAGCGCGATTCGATTGGGTATGTCCCTGCTGCTGGGTTCTACCGGTGAAACCATTACCGAAAAAGTAGGCCATTTGAATTTGGGTATTCCCGGCATTATGTGCGTGGGTGCGGCCTGCGGCTGCTACGCAGAGTATTTGTATTTCAAAGCCGTGGGTGTTGCTGTTGTGCCTATTTTGGCCATCATCATTCCGCTGATCGCGGCACTGATCGGCGGCGCGCTGATGGGCCTGCTGTTCAGTTTCCTGACCATTACCCTGCGGGCCAATCAGAATATGACCGGTCTGGCCATCACAACGCTGGGTATCGGCCTTTCCGAGTATATCATTAACGAAGCCACCACCATTTTTACCAAGGGCAGCAAGTACTTTACCGCTCCGCTGATTCCCTTCACTGACCGTTTGGGCGTGTTTGGTGATTTGGTTCTGGAATACGGTGTGTTCGTGTATTTGGCTTTGGCCATCGCGATCGTCACCACCTATGTGCTCAACAAGACCCGTGTGGGCCTCCACCTGCGGGCTGTTGGTGAAAACCCTGCAACTGCCGACGCTGCCGGCATCAACGTTTCCAAGTACCGCTATGTGGCAACCTGCATCGGCTGCGCGATTGCCGGTTTGGGTGGTCTGGCCTTCATTATGGACTACCTGAAGGGCAACTGGGAATACTGCGTTGATACCATCGGTTGGCTGGCAATTGCGCTGGTTATCTTCACCGTTTGGAACCCCACCATTGCCATCTTCGGTTCTGTGGCTTTCGGTGCATTGTATGTGGCAAGCAGTTATATTCCCGGCGTGAGTTTTGCCGGCAAGGCGCTGTTTAAGATGCTTCCCTATGTAGTGACTCTGCTGGTGCTGATCATCACCAGTATGCGGAAAAAGCGTGAGCATCAACCGCCCCAGAGTCTGGGTCTTTCCTACTTCCGGGAAGAGCGGTAAATCGTATAAAAAATCAGCATCGCAAATTGCGATGCTGATTTTTGTTTTATCTTATACTCTTGCGTGACCTCTGGCGCAGATCACATCCACCACCTGCTCCACACACTCCTGACAGATGCTCTTGTCCGGCGCTTCCACCATAACACGGATCACAGGTTCTGTGCCGGATTCCCGAACCAGGATACGGCCGGTATCGCCCAGCCGTTCGGTGATGGCTTTCACCGCTTCCTGCACCGCAGGGTCGTTTTGAGCCTCGGGTTTGGATTTGACCCGGACATTCTTCATCACTTGAGGATAGATGGTCAGGCCCTCGGTCAACTGGCTCATCTTCTTCTTTTTCGCCATCAGCACTTCCATCAGTTTCAAACTGGTCAGAATGCCGTCGCCGGTGGTGGCGTACTTGGAGATGATGATGTGACCGGACTGCTCACCGCCCAGGCGGCAGCCGTTGGTGACCATATACTCGTAAACATATTTATCGCCCACTGCGGTCTTGGCATAGCCGATGCCCTTCTCGTCCAATGCTCTGTACAGGCCGAAATTGGACATTACTGTGGTGACCACGGTGTTGTTGGCCAGCGCGCCCCGTTCCTGCATATACTGACCCAGAATATACAGGATATGGTCGCCGTTAACAACCTGACCCTTTTCATCTACGCACAGACAGCGGTCAGCGTCGCCGTCATAGGCAAAGCCCACATCCAGAGAGTTTTCCACCACGAATTTCTGCAGGCCCTCAATATGGGTAGAGCCGGCATCCCGGTTGATGTTGGTGCCATCGGGGTCTGCGTTGATCACATAGGTCTTTGCGCCCAATGCGTCAAATACGGCTTTGGCCATGGTCCACGATGCGCCGTTGGCGCAGTCCAGGCCGATCTTCATACCCTTGAAGGAGAACAGGCCCAAGGAGATCAGGTAACCGATATAACGGTTACGGCCTGCTTCGTAGTCCACGGTACGGCCGATATTCTCCCGCTTGGCGTAGGGCAGTTCTTGCCACTTTTGGCCGAACAGTTCCAATTTGCCGTCCAGATAATCTTCCACCAGGGCGATGGTTTCTTCTTCCATTTTTTCGCCGTGGCAGTTGAGCAGTTTGATGCCGTTGTCGTAATAGGGATTGTGGCTGGCGGAGATCATAATGCCGCAGTCAAAACCATCCACCCGGGTGATGTAAGCCACGGAAGGGGTGGTAGTCACGTGCAAAATATAGGCGTCTGCGCCGGAAGAAGTGAGGCCCGCTGCCAGCGCAAACTCCAGCATATAACTGGAACGGCGGGTATCCTTGCCGATCACCACACGGGCGGTTTCATCACTGCCTGCCCGATGCTTCTGCTGGGAATAGTACCAGCCCAAAAAACGACCTACCCGAAATGCGTGGTCCGCAGTCAGGTCCACATTGGCTTCGCCGCGGAAGCCGTCAGTTCCGAAATATTTACCCATAGTTAGTTCTCCTTTTTCGCAATAATCGTGCCGTTATTTTTGTGAATGCTGTTGGCGGGAATGACGCCTCTCACGCAGGATAAGGGATAAACGCTGGCGTTTCTGCCAATGACTGTACCGGGATTGAGCACGCTGTTGCAGCCTACTTCCACAAAGTCGCCCAGCATAGCGCCCACTTTTTTCTGATTGGTTTCGATTTTTGTTTCGCCGTGGATCACCACAAGGGTCTTGTCGGACTTCACATTGGAAGTGATAGAGCCGGCGCCCATATGGGATTTATAGCCCAAAATGCTGTCGCCCACATAATTGTAGTGGGGTGTCTGCACATTGTCAAACAGAATCACATTTTTCAGTTCCACAGAGTTGCCCACCACGCAGTTTTCGCCCACCAGTGCAGAGCCACGGACAAAGGCGCAATGGCGCACTTCTGTGCCGGCACCGATGATGCCGGGCGCGCCCAAAAATGCCGTAGGCGCCACAGTTGCGGTTTTATGAACCCAAACATTTGGGGATACTTCTTCATAGTCTTCTCCCAAGGTCTTTCCCAGCGCGAGGATCATATCCTTGATGCCCTTTAAGGCTTCCCAAGGGTAGGTAAAACCCTTCAAATAGTCACTTGCCAACGTATGGGACAGGTCGTAAAGTTCAGAAATCAAAGCAATTTCTCCCTTCATAGTTGAAAATGATAAAATTAAAGTTGTTTTTGGTACATTAATAGTATAGCACATCTTGTCGAAAAAATCAAATTATTCTTTTCTTTTTTCCCTGCATATGTTATACTAATTATGAAAAGTATGCCAGCTGTTGGCAAATAAAACAAACGGAGGAATACAATTATGGCAAAAAACAATCCTTATGCCGGTACAAAAACCGAGAAAAACCTGTGGGAAGCCTTTGCAGGCGAGTCTCAGGCCCGCAACAAGTACACCTATTTTGCCAGCGCAGCGAAGAAGGCAGGCTATGAGCAGATCGCCGCTTTGTTCCTGCAGACCGCTGAAAACGAGAAAGAACACGCAAAACTGTGGTTCAAGGCGCTGGGTGAACTGGGCACAACTGCCGAGAATCTGCTGGAAGCCGCCCAGGGTGAGCACTACGAGTGGACCGATATGTACGACCGTATGGCTCGCGAGGCTGAGGAAGAGGGCTTCACCGCTCTGGCTGCCCAGTTCCGTGGGGTCGCCGCCATCGAAAAGTCCCATGAAGAGCGCTACCGTGCACTGCTGAACAATGTAGAAACCAAGACCGTCTTTGAAAAGGCCGGCGTTGTGATGTGGGAATGCCGCAACTGCGGTCACCTGGTTGCCGCCACTGCCGCCCCCGCTGTTTGCCCCGTCTGCAACCATCCTCAGGCTTACTTCCAGGTCCATCCGACCAATTACTAATATATGCAAAAATATCCGCTTGCGTTCTGCAAGCGGATATTTTTATTGTTTTCTTTTTTTTGCAAGGTCATAGCCCACCAAAATGCCGCAAGGGATCAAGATCAGCGCCAGTATGAGAATGGCACAGTTGCGGAAAAATGCTTCCGGCAGGGCAAGAATGATGGGATCTTGCCGGGGATCAAAGAGCCAGTTGTCTTTTCCCGGGAAGAACAGTTTGTGAAAAATCTCAAAGGCCTTATTAAAATCAAGGGTCGCCAAACCGCCAACCAGCGCAAAGCAAACCCCCAAGCCCACCGAACCCCAAAATCCGGGGGCGTGGCCTTTTAGCAACACTTTGTTTTTTCGTCTGAGAATCGTAACCGCGGTCAGCAGCACCGCCGACGCGATCAGCGCCCATAAGTCCAGCACGAACAGTTTTCTCACATCTGCAAAGTGGGCCTTCCCTTCCTCCGACCAGGCAAGGGCGCCCACAGAAAAGTCGTCGGAAATACCAATACAGAAGTCCATCATTTCGTTATAGGCGGTTTTGATCTGCTCCGCAGTCAGGCCCACCACTTCCGGCAAGTCCAGCGGCCTGATATGCAAATAATAAAACGGACGGCAAAGCACCGGCGCGGCAATGGCGCCGGAGAGGATCACCACAGCGATCAGGATCGCCTGCAGGGCAGTCAATGTTTTTGCTTTCATTTTGCCCCCTCCTTTTTTATCAGCATACCACAAACAGGCTGAAAATACAATTGTTTCCAAAGGTTTTACTTGACAATTATTTGGCAATTATGTTTAATAACAGTAGAATTCTATCAACAGGAGGCCCATATGGCACAGTTGGATTTCAATAAAACAAAAGGCTTTATCTGCGATATGGACGGCGTGATCTACCACGGCAGCATCGTTCTGCCCGGCGTTGCCGAATTTATCGAGTGGCTGAATAAGGAAAAGAAGGAATATTTGTTCCTCACCAACAACAGCGGCTACACCCCCTGCGAACTGAAACTGAAACTGGCGCGGCTGGGTCTGGATGTGCCGGAGCATCATTTCTACACAAGTGCGCTGGCTACTGCCGCCTTTTTGAAAGAGCAAAGTCCCGGTTGTTCCGTGTACGCCATTGGCGAGGCAGGTTTGCTGAACGCCTTGTACGAAGCCGGCTGCACTATGAACGATGTGAATCCCGACTATGTGGTGGTTGGCGAAGGCAGGACCTATACCCTGGAGACCATCACAAAGGCCACCAATTTGGTGCTGGGCGGCGCAAAACTCATCGGCGCAAACTCCGATGTATCCGGCCCCATTGAGCACGGCATCGCTCCCGCTTGCCGGGCATTGGTGGCCCCCATTGAAATGGCCACCGGCGCCCAGGCCTATTTCTGCGGCAAGCCCAATCCCCTGATGATGCGCACAGGTCTGAAAATGCTGGGGTGCCACTCCGCTGAAGCGGTGATGATCGGCGACCGGATGGATACGGACATCATTTCCGGCTTGGAAACCGGTATGTCCACGGTTTTGGTCCTGTCCGGCGTGTCTACCCGGCAGACGCTGGAAACCTATGCTTACCGCCCCACGATGGTTTTGGACGGCGTGGGCGACATCGTCCGGCTGGCAAACGGAAAATAAAAACACTCTGGATATTTGTTCATAAAACAGTTGAACCGACCTGTGATTACAAACACAGGTCGGTTTTCATATTATGTGCCGGCTAGTTGCCTATCTCAACATCTACCCATGTGCCCAGGTCAAAATCGTAATATCGCCCCGAATAATCATCGACCACCCATTGTACCCAGAGGGTAAGATGGGATAACGGATGTCTTATCAGTCCATCTCCACTACCAATATGGTTTATTCCATATTTGGACAAACCAATGCCGAAACCTTCCTCTTTTCCGTCAAACAGGAATGTGTAGGATATTAAATATTCCTCTATTCCATAACGGTTACTATAACTTGCGTCGGATATTTGTACGAATTGAACATTCGTGATTCCACCTAAAGATTCAAGTTTTTCTCCACCCTCGCAGAACTTCTTCAGGCCATCTGCTTCAAAAGTAACCAGGTCTTCCTCCGTAAGAATTCTTCCGCTTAACAAATCCTGTTTTTCTTCCTCAACGTTCCAATAAGTATATGCTTTGGCATAGTCCTTATTTTCCAGACAAGCCATAAATTCATTTGCATAAGCAATGGCCTCTTCTTTTGAGAATTCCACAGACGGCTGCTCTTGTTTGCTTTGTTCGCCTTTTTTAGCACCAATTAAAAAAGCCACTGGGATTAACAGCAGAATCACAGCGATAGCAATCAGCCAATGTGTTTTCATTTTTTTATAACTCTTTTGGATTTTCTTTAAGGGTTTCATATCGTCTACATTCTTTTCCGGTGTAGCGATATCGGAGCGCAGTTCTGACAGAATATGGCTGCAATGGGGACACGCTTTCAAATGTTCTTCAACCAACGCTGTGCTTTCCTCGGAGCATACACCATCATAATACATAGGCAATATATCTTCGATGACTTTACACGATAGTTTCATTTCAATTCCTCCTTTATTCGCAATCTTGCTCGGTGATAAGTGACTCTTGCCCATGCTTCGGTTTTTCCAAAAAGTTCTGCTATTTGTTTGAAAGATAATTCTCCAAAAGTTCGCAGAGAAAAAACCTCTTTGTATGGCTCGTTTAGCATATGCAGCACCTTATGAATTGCAAATGCAGTTTCCTTATCGAATAAATACTCTTCAATATTTTCGTCAGTTTGGAATCGTTCCGTATCCGCATTGCGATTCAGATGCTTATCCTTTCGGCACATGGATATGTAGGTGTTCTTTGCTATCTGGCATAACCAAACAGAAATCTTACATTTGCCATCAAAACTATCCAGTTTTGCCAAAGCCTTATAAAATGTTTCCTGTGTGATTTCTTCTGCCAAAGATTCATTGCGACAGAGCGATAATGCATATCGATACACCTCTCGGAAATATAGGTTGTACACCTCTTGGAAATCTGTCACTTTCTCACCTCCTTCACTTATATAACGCACAAAACTCAAGTTTGTTACAAGAAATTTTATTTTTTTAACAGGAAAAAGAGGAATGTCAAAAGGCAGCCGTTCTTTCATTGGGCCGGCTGCCTTTCTATCTGCTGGGCAAAAAGTCTTTTGTCCAGATGTTTAATCTGTTCTATTGCTGTGCGTTTTCTTTTTACCAATTCGCAGAAACTTTCTCCAAAGCAGAAATGCCCGCCACGGACAACTCTTCCGTCACCACGGGACTTGTTAGCAAGCCGTCGTTTAAGCACTTGGCGATATGCTCCGCTTCGTAGACCAGTTCGTGTTCACAGGGGAATTCCGCAATTTGGGGTTGTTCGCCCTTTATATGGAAGATGGCTTTTCTTGCCTTCCAGTAGTCGGGAATTTCTACGAAACCATTTGTGCCGTAGATACGGGCGGTGTTGTCCAAAATTGCCCTTGTGCTGTTTTTGATGCTGAAAAGCACGCCGTTTTCCATATGGCCGCTTAGCACATACTGCCACTCCGTGCCGTTTTCAACGGAAGATTTCACGCCACGGATATCCGCCATATCCCCAAAGAGCCACAAAAGCAGTTGCACCGCGTAGATACCGCTGGACAGCAGCGGGCCGCCGCCAGCCTGCTTATCGTACATCCATGTGTTGTAGGCGGCAGAAAAACTGTGGCTGAATTCTGCCATACAGGTCTCGCCCAAATCTGCAAGGCGCTCCCGCACATTCAAAATTGCCGGCAAAAAGAGCATTTTCTGCGCTTCCATAAAGAACAGGCCCTTTTCCCTTGCCAGAGCGAACAGTTCTCTTGTATGGGCGGCGGCAGTGGTGCAGGGTTTTTCGCAGATCACGTGTTTGCCCTTTTGCAGCGCCGCCTTTGCTAAGAGGTAATGGGCGGCATTCACCGCAGAGATATAGACGATGTTCACATCGCCGTCTTCCAACAGTTCATCGTGGCTGCCGTAGGCTTTGGGAATGTCCCAAGCGGCGGCTTTTTCTTTTGCCTTTTCCAAGGTGCGGGAAGACAGCGCCACGATCTTACCGGCCTTTGCCGCCCGCACCGCCGCAATAAACCGGGGCGCGATGGAGGAGGTACTGACAATGCCGAAACGCAAGTCTTTCATCATTTTCTCCTTATTTTCAGTTTGCTGAGCATCAGGTTGCCGAATTCCGGCTTGCCGTTCACTGTGCAGACCTCGCCGAACAAAAACAGGCCCAAAGACTTGGTGTCAAGGGGTTTTTCCAACAGACCGGAAAGACCGGCGCAGCCAAAGACGATGGCGTCCTCGTCGTCGTAGAATGCCCGCATAGTTTCGTACACTGTTTCCTGCTTCACATAGCGCAGTTTCATCTGCTTGCAGACATCTCGACCGCTTTTGATTTGGCCGTCCACACAGGACAGGTGGGCATTCACATCGTCCATATCCGAAAGGGTCAGATGCTCAAAATCTTCCTGCTTCAGGCCCAGTTCTGCTTTCTTGTTTGCAAGGAAGGCAGCCCCATCTTCGCCGTCGATGGTAAGGATCGTTCTGGGGTCTGCGGTTGTGATCTGGCAGGTTTTGATGATATGGTCGTGGATACATTGGGTCTCGACTTCATAGGCAAAACGGTCATCGGTGAACAGCAAAACCGCCCCTTCCCCGCCCCCGGGGATCAATCCCTTCCGGCCGGTTGCGCCGTCAATGGCAGCGCCGCCGCCTACCACAGGGCAGGAAATGATCTTATACAGGTCTGCCAAAAAGGCATTTTCGCCGCCGGCATTGCCAAATACTACAATGGCGGCATAGACTTTCCCTTTTTCCGCCACGGCTTTTGCGCCGGCCAGAATTTCCGCGTAATTGCCGGTGAGCGTTACGGATTCTGCGGGGATCTGCCGGGCAACGGTTTTCTTTTCGTCGTTACCGCACACACCGGGCAGGCCCAAACTGGCGCAGCCAAAGCCATTGGATTGATCCCACGCAACCGTGGTCGTAAAACAAAGATTGGTCATCGTTCTCGTCCTCCATAGAAAAACGGGCGCAAAGAACCTGCTTGCGCCCGTTATGTTTTTAACTCTTGCGGCAGTCAACCAAAGACATAGTCCGCACGCCATGGGTGTTCTTGATGCCGGACATAATGCCCTTGTACTTCTTGGCAAATGCCACTTCGTAGATCGCCTCCGCGTAGTCGGCATTTTGGGTCAAGGTGGAGAGTTTGTAGTTCATCTTGTATTTTTCAAAGATGCTTTCCACACGATCGGAGACCTCGGTCCCGTCCATTCTCACAACCAGCAGGTAGGTCTTTGCCGCGCCGTCCAAAACGAACATACTCACCACGCAGATCACGCCGATGAACAGGCAGCCGATCAAGGTGATCAGGTAGAAACCTGCGCCGGCGGTGATACCAGCCGCCACACACCAGAACAAAAATGCCGTATCGGTGGCATCTTTGATGGCAGTACGGAAACGGACGATGGACAGTGCGCCCACCATACCTAAGGACAGCGCCAAATTGGAAGTAATGGTCAAAACGATCATAGCGCTGATGGATGTGATCAGCAGAATGGTCAGGTTGAAATCACCGCTGGCCTTGGCGCGGCTTTGGGTGTTCTTATAGATCAGCAGAATGAACAGGCCGGCCAAAAGGGATACGGCCAGACCCAGCAGGATCTCCGTAATGGTCAGGCTGGTATTAAAGCCTTCCAGTACACTGTTTTTCAATGCGTCAAAAATGCTCATAAACACTTCTCCTTTATCGTGTATTTTCTCTGCACAGAGCGTATTTTGATATAGACATCTGCCGTGTGGCAACGGCGGTCATATCCCGGATAAACACAGGAATGTAACTGCCGTACTTGATCTCCATAATGACGGTGTTATCGTCCAAAACCGGAATACCCACCCCGTCTTGGCGGAACAGATATTGGGCTTCGCCGGGCAGGGTTTCCAGTTTTCTGTCGAATGTCAACCGCACATCCGTTCCCGGGAAGCAGAATGCATCCCGCTTATAGCGGACGGTCATTTCCGGGCGCATCCCCTCTGCGATCATTTGGGCCACCAGTTCAAAGGCTTTGCCCTCGAACCGTTCCAGATCATAGTCGGGCATTCCCAAGTGGCACAACTGACTTAAGGCGATCTCCGCAGATTTCTTTTGGGTGATGATGCCCTGCTTGATCTTCCTCTCCAGGCGGATCATGTCCTTTTGTCCGTCGTAAGTGCGCAAGCGGAATTTGGTGTGTTTGGCAAGGCCGTCCAACTTCTCCTGCAACGCCGTTCCCATAGGGTCATCGTAGTAGAGGGATGTGATGGTATAACTGCCGTCTACCCCGTGGATGTCCGGCGTCATAGTCTGCACGGCTCTGTCTTTCAGCAGGGCGTATTGATGATAGTTGATAAAGTACTTTTCTTCGTGTCTTTCTGCCATCGTCTTACTCCCTTACATATGGAAACCGTATTCCTGCATTTGGGAATCGGTCAGGCCGAAATAGTTCTTCACGAACTTGGGCAGTTGCTTATTGCGGTAGACCACAAAGTCCCGCAGGACCTGCACATGGCTCTGCCACTTGCTGTAATCCCGCTCCCAAGTTTCACAGTCCCGCTTCATATCCTCTGCGATCAGGCCTTCCAGTTCCGCGATCCGGTTGTGGACATTTTCCACCGTCCAGATATTATCGATCTGCCAGGCGATCCGCCGCAGGAAAGCCTCTTTGAAGGTGGGGCTCGTCAGCAAGGCGTTGATCAGTTTGGTGGAGAATGCATTGCCCGCGCCTGTGCCTTCCGGATTCAAGTGGTCTTTCACAGAATCATAGGACGCATCGGCAAAGCCGTAGTCTGTGTCGTAAAGGATCCATGTCCACTTGGTGGTGGGCGTCATAAAGAAACGGATATTGCCGTTATCGGTGTTGCCTACATAGATCTCTGCGATGATATAATCCATATAGTTGTCGATATCCATCAAAGAACACACATAGTCGTAATGCTCCTTAACGGACAAGTCGTGGGTCTTGGCATAGTTGACAAGGTGGACATATTCTTCTTTGTCAATGCCGTCAGCGCCGGTCATTACCACTTCGGCTCTTGTAACATTATAGTTGCCGGCCACATAGTTTTCCTGCGCCTTTTCCCGGATGTAGTACACACCCCAGAATTCTCCATTAAGCAACAATACCACCGGGCGGTACTTCTGTACGGCCACATTGGTTTTCTCTGCGACCAAAGATGTCATCAATACATCCCGCATACGGGATTTGGTGTCGTCCTGACCGCTGCAGCGAAGGATAAATGACTCAAAACTGCTTAAATTCTCTTCTCCGAACAGAGGGTAATTCAGCGTGCCCAAACCGTAGGAATCCCGGAAACTGCAACAGAAACCTTTCTGATCTCTGGCGCGGGAATAGGCGCCGAAAATGGAAAGTCCGCAAGGTACGGAAAAGCCGGTCCCGTCTTTCTCGAACAGGGAAACGGTAGCCTCTTTTTCCCAGTTCTGCCAGAAGTTTGCCCCTACATAGGGAAAGGTTGAACTGGCATTGGGGCCTTTTACATAAATGCCGGAGTAGTGATCCCACAGGTTTTCAGGGGATGTTACCACGCTGACCACCGGCAGGCTGATACCTTCATTGACCACAAATGTCAAGTCCAAAGATTTGGACGGCAGTTTCCCATTTTCATAGGAAACTGCGCGAATTACTGTGGTTTCAGTCAAGGTTATAGGGCCCGTATACCGGGTGGATGCTTGGGTAGGGGTGGTGCAGTCGGTAGTGTAGTACACCGTGCCTGCGCCGGCAAGGGTTACTTTTACACTGCTGTCATATGTGCCTTGGGCGGTCTGGCTGGTGGGGGTCGCGGAGATCTCGGAAGTGCCGTTGGTGTTGGCCGAGCCCGGTGTGGGGCTTGCCATTACCGCAAAACCGCTGCCGTCAGCGGCTCTGCCGTAAGCCATATCCCCGGATAGTTCCGGAGATACCACATAGTCCACGATCACGCCGTCTTTGCTGATATACAAGGTCTCACCGGCTGCCGACAGGTTGAATAACAGGTGGCTATAGCCGGATTTTACTGCATTTTCCTTTTCGGACAGCAAAATCACCGTATATTTTCCGGGGCCCAGGGTCTTGTCGGGCAATGTGTATTTGCCCAAGTCGCTGCTGTCGGTGCTGATGCCGTACTCTTTCAAGTTGATGGTGGCATCGGAGTTGTTGTACAGTTCCACCCAGTCGCAGGTCCTGCCGTAAGGGCCTTGGATATAGGACAGGTTTGCCGCCATGATCTCGGAAATAATGAGACCCTTGGGCAGGTGATCCTTTGCATAGGACGCTGCACCGCTGGCGGTGTTTTCATATCCCAAAGACACAAGACCCGCGGTGTAAAGTTCTTCGCCGCTGGCATCGATCCGCTGAATGCTCTTGCCGGTCACGCCGCCGGCGCAGGACACTCTGGATGCCCACTTGCATCGGGGCGACAGCAAGGACGCCACTTCCCGCTGGGACAGGGCGAATCCGGTTTCTGCCCGGTCACAGGACACCAGCATGATCTCGCCGGGGGCCAGTTTCTTTTCCGGCAACCCATAGGCGTATGGGTCAGAGCCGTCGGACAAGTACCAGCCGGCGGTGCTGACAGTTTTGTCGGAACGGTTGATGATCTCCACCACATCCACAAAACTGCCGCCATAGGGAACTTCCAAAGAGGAGAGCAGCACTTCGTTGATGACCAATTCCGCTTCTTTATCAATGACACTTTCCGCAAAAGCGGTAATGCCGGATTCATTGTTGGCGTAGCCCAAACTGACGGAATCGGCCTTGAATGTGCCGTCTTCGCCACGGACCATAGAAATGTCTGTTCCGAAGAACTGGACAGGTACGCTGATATAACTGCCGTCCCTACCGGTCAGACAAACTGTGTCGCCTTTGGACAGGCCGAAATTGGCGTGGATGCCGCCGTTTTCGCTGACATAATTCTCACCGTCGCAATAGATCACGATATATTTTCCGGGATCCAGCATCACAGAGGGCAGACGGTAACGGAAACGGGCCTCTACACTGTCGGACAAACAGTACTCGCCCAGATAGACGGCTTTTTCGCCGCTGTTGTAAAGTTCCACCGCATCGCCGAATTTGCCGCTTTCATTGGGCAGGGCGTTTACATTCTCTGCCAGAATTTCTGTGATCAGAAGGACGGGGTTTTCATTTTCCTTGCCCTCTTTGAAGGCTTTGTGGCCTGCTTCATCGTTGGGGAAACCGGGGGTCGCCTTGGTGGTTACCGCATATTCCGGCTCTGCGTAGACCATTACCTGGTCGTCTGTCAGAGCAACGGTCTTCACCTGGGTCACCATTTGACCCTTGGCGTTGACCAAAGAAACCGTGTCACCGCCGGCAGCGCCCAAGGAGAAACCGGTCAATTCCTTATCCAAAAAGATCAGGCAATAGGAATCTTTGGGCAAAACCATCTCCCCAAAAGGCTTGCTGTTGGCGCGGCCGTCGGTGATGGAGTAGCCCTTCAGGTTGATCTCCTCGCCGCCGTTATACAGTTCCACATAGTCCCGATAACAACCGTCGTTATCGGCAATGATCGATTCGTTTTTGGTGCAGATCTCGCTGAAAACAAGACCGTTTGCCTTGCCCGCCACCGGCAACCGGGGCAGACCGATTAGCAGTCCCACGATCACTGCCGCCACCAGCAAAACCGCCAATATGATCGCCAGTTTTACTCGCTTGGTGTTCTCGGATTCTTTTTTGCTTACATAATATGCCATACGCTCGCGCCTCTCTTAAGAATCTGTCATTCTATCGCAAAACCCAAGATATGAAATCCGGGCAAAACATTGTATGCAATACTTTTTTATTATACTCCTTCGCATTCTATATTGCAAGGCATATCGACAAATTTTGCTTAACAAAAAATGGGACTGACCTGCCCGGTCAGTCCCAATTTTTTATCTCTTAACCCTCGCGTTGCCGCCCCAGACGCTCCAGACAACGTCCTCGTCAGCAGGCTGTGCATAGTCGGTCAGGAAGGTGGTTGCCAGTGCGCCGGATGCCCAGCCGAACTGGATCCACTTTTCGCTCTCCCAACCCTTCAGAATGCCGTAGAGCATACCGCCGACAAAGCCGTCGCCACCGCCGATGCGGTCCAAAACGGTGATCCGGCGAGGCTCAACCACGTGCCACTCATCGCCGGAGAGCATAATAGCGCCCCACAGGTGGGAGTTGACATTCTCGACCTGGCGCAGGGTGGTTGCAAATACGGAAGCGTTGGGAAACTGTGCCTTTACCCGCTTGATCATTTCTTTGAAAGAATCGATCTTGGCAGCGATGTCCTTACCGCCGGCCTCGGGGCCCTGTACGCCCAAGCACAACTGGAAGTCTTCCTCGTTACCGATGAGAATGTCGGCAACGGATGCGATCTCGGTGAAGATGTCGTGGAGTTCCTGCTCACGGCCCTTCCAGAAGGAAGCCCGGTAGTTTAAGTCGAAGGAGATCAAAGTGCCGTACTTCTTGGCGGCGCGAGCCAGTTCCAGGCAGAACACGCTGGTTTCGTGGGACAGCGCGCCGATCAGACCGGACAGGTGCAGGATGCCGACGCCCTCTTCGCCGAAGATGCGGTCCAGGTCGAAGTCCTTGATGTTCAAAGTGCGGCCAACTTCGCCGGCCCGGTCGTTGCAGACACGGGGGCCGCGGGAGCCGTAGCCGGAGTCAGCGATGTTGAACTGATGGCGGTAGCCCCAGGGGTCGCCCTGTTCCACTTCTTTGCCTTCGTAGTCCATACCGCGGGAGCGCAGGTCACGCTTGATAAAGTCAGCGATGGGGCTGTCTTTTACAAAGGTGGTCAGCACCTTGGTGGGCAGACCCAGATAAGCGGAAATGGAAGCCACATTGGTTTCAGCGGAAGTGGCCTGCATCATAAACATATTGGAAGAAGCAACAGGCTGGCCGTTGGGAGGGGTGATACGAACGCCCATAGAGGTGGGAACCACCAGTGCATATTTGCAATTTTCACGCAGTTTCATAAGACATTTCCTTTCTGTTATACGTCGTACTGGGTCGCGGAAGTGTTACCACCGTGGCCGGTCCAGTTGGTGTGGAAGAACTGACCTCTTGCTTCATCGATACGTTCGTAGGTGTGTGCACCGAAATAGTCACGCTGTGCCTGCAGCAGGTTAGCAGGCAGACGGTCGCAGCGGTAGCCGTCGTAGTAAGCCAGAGCGGAAGAGAATGCAGGAGTGGGCATACCACTGAGCGCGCCCTGTGCAACCACCTTACGCCAGCCGGGCAGCAGATCTGCGATCTTGGCGGTGAAGTAGGGATCAAGCAGCAGGTTGGTCAGGTTGGGGTTGGCATCGAATGCGTCCTTGATCTTGCCCAGGAATACGGAGCGGATAATACAACCGCCGCGCCACATCAGAGCGATGCCGCCGTAGTTCAAATTCCAGCCGTAGGTCTTTGCGGCTGCACGCATCAGGGTGTAGCCCTGTGCGTAGGAAACGATCTTGGAAGCCAGCAGCGCGCAGCGGATGTTCTCAATCCACTGAGCCTTTTCCTCAGCGCTCAGCTGGGGAGCGGAGCTTGCTGCACCGGGCAGAACCTTGGCAGCTTCCACGCGCTCATCCTTCATAGCGGAGAG
>JAFQDY010000237.1 GCA_017399325.1 Oscillospiraceae bacterium | reverse complement strand
CCAGGAAGATCAGAATGCCCGCGTTCCAACTGTCCGCCACATTGGCGATCAGGCCGTCATTGACGATGGCGTTCACCGCGCCGATCACATTGAAGTTGGAGTACAGCAGCGCACCGGCCAAAACGCCGATAAACAGAGAACTGTAGACCTCTTTGGTCACCAGCGCCAGCACGATAGCGATCACAGGCGGCGCAAGGGCCATCACGGTGCTGTAGTAGTTGCTGTCGGCAGGCTCCTGGCCTACGCCGCTGCCGCCGCAGTCTTCACAGACGGCTGCGTCGGTCATACCGGTGCCTTCACATTCTTCGCACTTTAAGTTGTGTTGACCGGGCAAAACCACCGCCAGCACCACAAAGGCGATCAGAAGAAGCGCAACCGCAATGAGTTTGGTGATCGTGTTCTTTTTCATCCTTTTTCTCGCTTTCTGTAAAAAAATATAGCCGCGGAGATACTCCGCGGCCAAAAAAGCAAAGCCGGAAAGTAGCGCTCCACAAAAAGTGACAGTCCCAGACATATTCTGCGGGGGACCAACCTGCACACCCGGGAAAGGGCATACAGATTTCGGCGGCAAACCCTTTCGCCGGCGCGTTTCCCCGCGTTTTTCCGGCTACTGATGCTTTCCGCACCTCTACTTATGGGTCGATTATACCCCATAGGCAACCCCCTGTCAAGCAAATTGCAGAAAAGCGCCTGATCGGAGCATAACGTTAACCCCCGTCGAATTCGACGGGGGTTTTGTTATCTTATTATCTTGCGCCGAAAATGTGGGCGGTGTAGAACATGGGGATCGCGTCATTTTCCATTTTGTAACTGATGCCGATGCCGCATTCGGTGTATTCTTCCTTGATCATATTGGCGTAGTGGCCGGCGCTGTTTTTAAAACTTGTGAACATCCACGCCGCAGCCGCTTCGATCTGGGTATCCGAGCCTACCCACTTATCTGTGGCGGTGTATGCGCCGTCGCCCACATGGGAGGTCATACACAGATTCTCGCCCAGAACCGTGTAAGGATAGGCCGTTTGGTCGATGACCGTATCGAAAGAACTTCCGTCGGGCCTTGTGTGGGAGAACGACGCCATCACTTCCCCGCTGCGGGTCTTCGCGCCGGCGTCCAACTGGGTGTTCAGGGTCAGTTTATCAACGCCTACTTTTTCCCGTTCCAGATTCACAAGGCGCAAAAATTCGTCCTTGATCTTCTGCAGTTGGGCTTCCGTTACGGTGATCTGCTCAGGCTCGGGCGCAGGCAGTTTGGCGATGGCTTTGGTTTCTGCAGTCTTGCAGGCAGAACAGGTCCGCTGGGCCACGCCCTCTGCGGTGGTGGTGGGCTCTTTTGTGGTCTTCCAATCGCTCCAGATATGGCCGGAAGCCGGGATCTTTTGGGTGTAAGTATCTCCGCAAATGCAGGTGTATGTCATCAAACCCTCTGCGGTGCAGGTGGCTTTTTTCGTTTCTGTTCCGGTATGGTTATGGCCGCCCTTGGGGACAAACTCCGTATAGAAAAGGCCGCATGAGCAAGTGTACTTATTTTCACCCTGATGGAGGCAGTCAGCCTTCTGGACTACAGTTTCTTTGTAACTATGGGTATGCCCGGCCGGTATTTTGGCCGTTGGCAGGGTCTCCGTGGTCTTGCAGGTGGCGCAGGCTCTCTGATTCAGGCCCTGGGCCTTCTCGGTGGGCGCTTTTACGATCTTCCAATTGCTCCAAGTATGGCCGGTGGCCGGGATCTTTTCCGAACGGGTGTCGCCGCAGGTGCAGGCAAACATTTTCGTGCCGGGCTCTGTGCAGGTGGCTTTCGTCACGGATTTCTCGGTGAATTTGTGGGTGTGATCAGGGTCTGCGGCAGTAGATCCGCCGGTGGTCTCGGTATTTTCGGTGGTACTTTCCGTACTGCCGTCGGTATTCTCTCCGGTTTCGGTGGTGCTCGTTTCCCGTGTGCTGGCAGAGGATTGGGTCGTATCGCCGGCAGGAGTCTTATCTTTCTTTTTCTTGCAGGCGGCCATAGAAAGCACCATGGTCAGCGCCAACAATAGGGCCAGTATCTTTTTCATCTTTCTTCCTCCCCGTTGATTTCCTCTATTATAGCAAGCAAACGGCAAACATACAAGTTTATTTCCGCACATTGCAAAATCTTCCGGAAACTGCTATAATAGAACCAACATTTTACGGAGGAGTCGGCCCTATGGTTTTGAAAACATTTCGCATTACGCACAGCACGCTCATCGAGCATTATCAGTTCATCGAATCCCATCTGGAGGCCATCTATGCGGCAGTCTCGGGCGGGCCGTTCTGGAATGTGCTGGAAGAAATCGAAAAGGACAGTCTGGGCGGTGTGATCCGGGAACTGGAATATATCGATACGGAAAAGGGTCTGAACCTGTTCACATTCGAAGAGTACGCCGCACTGCGCAGCCTGACCACCCGGCGGAATTACTGGTGTCATTTCTGCTATTGTGATATGGCCTTTAACTTAAGAACCGGCGCCCCTGCCGAAATGGAAGATGTGGAGAATATGCTGGAGGATATGAAGATCGCCCAAACTTGGCGGGATCGGCTGTTCCGCACGAAAACCGCATTGCTGGAGCAGTTGCAGACCGTTTAAGAATTGAGAATTAAAAATTAAGAGATGAGAATTACGGACCGTCCGGGAGGCCGGTCCCTACAGAGCATTACGAAAGGTTTCGCAAAATTTGTAGGGGTCGGCGCCCTCGACGACCCGTCCGAATCTCGTTATTGCGGGGCGTCCAAGGGGCCGCCCCCTACAATGTATTACGAAAGGTATCGATAGAATTTGTAGGGGCGAGCATTGCTCGCCCGAAACGGACCGTCTTTTCCCCAAGCCTTCCTGTCACAAGGAAGGCTTTTCTGCGTCCTGTTTTTGGTAGCAGCGGCGCATAAAGTCGAAAATTTCTTCCAGTTCGGCATCGCGGGCTTTTGGGTCGGTAGTCAGCGACAAAACTGAGATCTCCCGGTCTGTACGCAGAGAATTGTACCGACGGAGTATGGCGTGTATGTAATCGTTGAGTTGCACCTCGTCCGCCTGTTCAATTTCCTTGATAACTTCTTTGTTTGTCTGGCTGTATATTTTCATAAATGCGCCTCCTAAAATTTAATAGCAACTTAATCATACCACATTGTGGCTATCTCCACAATACTGAATTTTACTGTTTTTGCCTATAATATCAACAGGAAAGGACGGTGAGGACTGTGCTGGATTATGGCCCGATGTGGGAAACAATGCAAAGAAAGGGGATTTCCCAGTATAGTCTTTTGAAAGCCGGAATCGATAACAAAACCCTGGATTCCATCAAAAAGGGCAAAAATCTTACCTTGTTGACTTTGGAGAAAATATGTGCCATTTTGGACTGTACGCCCAACGAGGTTGTACGGTTTGTAAAAGACGCCTAACCGACCCGCCACCTGTTCAGGTGGCGGTTTTTTGACGGTCCGCGGGCGAGCAATGCTCGCCCCTACAAGGCGTTCGAAAGGTATCAATAAAATTTGTAGGGGTCGGCGTCCTCGACGACCCGTCCGAATCTCGTTATTGCGGGGCGTCCAAGGGGCCGCCCCTACAATGTATTACGAAAGGTTTCGATGAAATTTGTAGGCCCGCAAGCCTTCCTTTTACGGAGAAGGCTTTTTCTTGCATTCGGGGCAAATTCGATATATAGTATATACTACAGAGAAATCAACCGCGGAGGTTTTCCTATGATCATCGAACAACGCATCAAGAATTTTGAAAAACTGGGCTTTGGTATGTTCGTCCACTTCGGCCTTTACAGTGTGCTGGGTATGGGCGAATGGTCTCAATTTGCCCGGCAAATACCTTGGGACGAATACTTAAAGACCACGGACACCTTCTGCCCCAACGAAAACTGGGCAGAGGAACTGGTGCTGGCCGCAAAGGACGCCGGCTGCCGCTACATCACCCTGACCACCCGCCACCACGACGGCTTCTCGTTGTATGACACCTGCGGTCTGAACACTTACGACGCCCCCCATGTCTGCGGCCGAGACCTTGTGAAGGAATTTGTGGACGCCTGCAACAAGCACGGCATCGTCCCGTTTTTCTACCACACCCTTTTGGACTGGCACGAAGAAAGTTACAAAACCGATTTCAAAGCCTACCTGCAATACCTGCGCAAAAGCGTGGAGATCGTCTGCAAAAACTACGGCAAGATCGGCGGCATCTGGTTCGACGGTATGTGGGACAGACCCGACGACGACTGGGAAGAAGACGCCCTTTACGGTCTGATCAGAAGTTACCAGCCGGACGCTATGATCATCAACAACACAGGCCTGTTCCAGCGGGGCGCATTGGGCCACATTGAACTGGACAGTGTGACCTTTGAACGGGGCAGACCCCAACCCATCAATCTGGCAGACTCCCCCAAGTACATCGCCAGCGAAATGTGCGAAACTTTGGCCAGCCATTGGGGCTACACGGAAAACGACCTCCATTTTAAGTCTTTGGAGCATTTGATC
The DNA here is from genome assembly GCA_017399325.1 of Oscillospiraceae bacterium. Classification (GTDB taxonomy): domain Bacteria; phylum Bacillota; class Clostridia; order Oscillospirales; family Oscillospiraceae; genus Faecousia. The sequence continues at coordinate 6,199 of JAFQDY010000237.1, read as the reverse complement.
AAAACCTTTGCCATCTGCCGCAGATACCGGTCCAATTTCCTGCTCAATGTGGGCCCGAAAGCCGACGGCAGCCTGCGCACCATCGAAAAAGGCGCGTTGGAAGTGCTGGGACAGTGGAGCCGACGCAACGACGAGGCGCTCCACGACCCCGCCCCCACAGGCATCGAAATTGCCGGCAAGCCGGAACATTTTCTCCTGCAAAACGGCAACGCCTATTACCTTTTCGTAAACGACCTGAACATCGGCGGTTTCGAACACGTGGCCACGAACACTGCCAAGTACACCCCCGACAATATTTTTACCCTGGACAAGCGCGTCAAGGCCGCCTGCTGGCTGGACAGCGGCGAGCCTTTGGACTTCACCCAGGAAGGCAGCCGGGTCAATGTTCAGGCCAAGCAGTATCAGTACGGCGAAGACCACGTGGTCCGCATCGCAAAAATTGAGGTTTGAGCATTTTTTGTATAAATCGGTTGACTTATGTCGGCGCTTTTGATACTATATAGAAGTAATATTTTGTTTGATGGGTTCATATGCTATCAAACTGTAGTGGGTTTCTTTGTATGACCCGAAATTCAAAGAAAGAAGTGAAGAATGATGAAAAACACACGCAAAGGCTTCACCATCACTGAACTGGTTATCGTAATTGTGGTGATCGCCATTTTGGCAGCCGTATTGATCCCCACCTTCTCCAACCTGATCAAGAAGGCCAATATGTCTGCTGACCAGCAAGCCGTCCGCCAGATGAACACCATTTTGGCAGCCGAGGGCGCCGTGGAGAAAAACGACATCTTTGATGTCTTTGATGCGCTGGCTGAAGCCGGTTTCTCTGCTGAGAACTACAAGCCCCTGACCGCCAATACATATTTCTTCTGGGATGCCGAACTGGACCGCGTCCTGTATGTGGATGCCGAAATGAAGGTTCTATTCCCCAAGGAATATGAAGATCTGGACTACACCGGCCGCACCTGGCTGTCTTTGACCCAGAAGATCGTTGTTGACTCTCAGATCGACGGCTACAAAGACGGCGATGCAACCGTTACCGTCACCAACGCCAACGAGTTGGCTTACATCGTTGAGCAGGTTAAGAACAACAATGTTGCTGACGGTCTGGAAATCAACCTGGACGGCAAAACGCTGGATATGATGGGCGCTTCCCTGAATATGGCCAACGCCGAAAAGGGTGTCGTAACCAAGGACTTCACTGTGCAGAACGGTACTTTGAAGAACGTTTCCGTTGTGGACGCTGCTAACCACTCCACTGTGAAGAAGCCCGGTGAGGACGGCAGATACAACGCCGGCGGTCTGTTTGGTCTTGTTAAGAACACAACCGTTACCATCAAAGATGTTGTGATTGAAGGCATCAATGTACAGAACACCCACGTCAGTGGCGCTGCTCTTCTGGTTGCCAACTCTTCCGGCGCAACCATCAATATTGAGAATGTTACCATCAAGAACAGTACTGTGGTTGCTCACCGTAATGCCGGCGCATTGATCGGCTATGTGGGCAGCGGCACTACCGTCAATATGAGTGGCAACATCAAGTTGGAGAACGTCCACGTGAAGACCATCGGCGGCCGCAGCGCTATGCTGATCGGTTACTGCGACGGCACTCTGAATGACACCTCCAACATCACTCTGACCAACTGCACTTACGGAATGTACGCATGCGAGCAGAACTCCGGCACTTCCCCCAAGGGCGATCCTCTGGGCCTGCAGCCCAACGGTGCTCTGTACAGTTGGTGCTTGGACGGTACCGGCGAGTACGACTACAACACCGACAAGTTCTTTGATAAGACCGCTCTGATCATGGTGCGCAATGCCGGTGAAATCCTGAACGTTGCAAAGAACGACCTGTTCAACAACGTTACCGGTTGGTAATCATTGCCTGAGAGCATCACAGAATTTTGATTAACTCTTGCAACCCGACCCCCTCGGGCCGGGTTGCACCTGTTTTCCCCAAAGGAGGAACATTATGAAGAACAATCGCAAAGGCTTTACCATTACCGAACTGGTTATCGTAATTGCCGTTATTGCCATTTTGGCGGCAGTTTTGATCCCCACTTTTTCTAATTTGATCGAAAAGGCAAATAACTCTGCCGACCTGCAGGAAGCACGCAATGCCTACTCCGAGTATCTGGCAGTTGTGAACGCCCAGCCCGCCAGCAAAGTTTATGTTCAGGGCGGCGACCAGTACTTCGAGGTAACAGGCGGCAAGATCAGCGAAACCCCCGAGGCCGCTACTCCCGCCACCGGCGTTCTGGTTTCTCTGAACGGCGACAATGTGGTGATCGACTGCTTGACCGATGCCGCTTCCCACACCGATTGCACCACCTGCAACGGTCAGAACAACGCTTAACCCTTATATGAAATACGCACCGCAACGCCTTTTGGGGTGTTGCGGTGTTTCTCAATCACTGAAAGAAAGGAGACTTTGCCGTGAAACGAACACACAGAGCCGGTGTATCCATTGCGGAAATGTGCATCGTGCTGGCCCTTTTGGCAATTGTGGGCACGCTGGTAGTCTCCTTTTCTGCCATGGTCAGCGCCCGGGCATCTGCCGCCACCACCCGCTTAAATGCGGCTGACGATCTGAAAGTCAGCCAGGTCGTGTTGGAAAACTGGGTGGACAAAATGACCGCGCTGGACGCCCAATTTACCGTGGGCGAAACCGGACTGTCCGCCACCGTGGGAACGGAAACTTATACCGTCTCCCTGCTCCCGGACACATTGAGAGCGCCCCTTCCCGACGGGCATACCCTCACCTGCCCCATTTCGGCGGCAGAAACATTCCGCTTTGACCAAATGACCCGCGCCGACGGAAATCCCCTTATTTTTTGTACCCTCACCTACACAGTGAAAAGTTCCAACGGCGCAGGGTACACGGTGGAGGAGACCTTTACCGTTCTGTCCCGGGTGGGAGAAACCCTGTCTTAATTTTTGAAACGGAGGCCGATTTTATGAAAAAATCCATACAGAAAACCGGCCTTCGCCGCCGCAAGGGCATTACCGTGGCAGAAGTGGCCGTGGCCCTTGTGGTCATTTCTATCATCAGCGCAGCCACCGTAGGTTTGGCGCTGAATTCTGTGAAGGTAGAATCCAACTTCACAGCCGTTACTGCGGCCCAAAATCACGGCCAAAATGTGTTGAACTGTTTCCGTTTTTCCGACGATGCAGACACATTTTTCCAGGCCCTGCAAAAACTGGGGGCTTACGAATTTGACTCTGCGCAAAACGCCTATGTGCTTACAGAGGGCGGCTTGACCGTAACCGTCAAGGCCTCCTTTGCGCCCAAAAAACTGGAATTTACCGCCGCAAAACAAAACGGCGACGAGATATATACCTACACCTTCCCCGCAGAAGGAGGTGCCACCTAAGTGAGAACACACCGATCCCTCAAAGGCCGGAAAGGCGCGGCCATTGAAATGGCCATTATGGTGATGGTGGTCACCGTGTCATTGTCCATCGTGATCTTGACCGTTTCCCTGCTTCAGCACGACAAGCAGCGGCTGGCAAAGGAAGAACTGGCGCGCAGCATCACATTGGAACAGATCGGCGAAGACTTTTGCACCGCTGTTCCGGATTCGCAACACCTCTGGGTCACCAACTACCCGGATTACGACATCACCATCAACGGTCTGGAAATGACCGTAACTGAGAAAGACAGCGAAACTGTGCTGCTGGAAATTTCTTTAGAAAACAACGGAGGCGTCTACCGGATCTTGCGCTGGGACGCCCGATGAAGGAGTATGACCTATGGCTGATAGCATTTTGGCATTGACCGTTTTTGTAAACGACGAGGAAAAGAAGATCTGCTTTTATGCAAGCGGCAAGGATCGCAACAACAGCAACGCGGTGGCATCCTACCTTTCTGCCGCTATGGACGCAGTTTTTTTCCAGGAGTTTTCCCGTATTCTGAATCTGTACAAGAAGAAATTCGGACAAAAATCCGTTCCCAATATGTCTTTGCTTTTGCCGGACCATTTGTTTTTGACGGATATGCTGACCATTCCCAATATGGGCAAAAAGGCAGCGGAGAATTCCCTGGGTCTGGTTATCGGCACGGTGTATAAAAACAAAGAGGACCTGACTTACAACACATTCCCCCTGCAGCAGACCAAGCAGACGGAACTCTACGGTCTGGTGGGTGCCCGCAAGAACCTGCTGCAGAATTTCCGGGAAGTCTGCGCCCAGAACGGTTTCGGTCTGCAGAATATCACATTCGTATCCAACGCTATGGCCGACGGCGCTATGTCTTTGAATGCCAAATTGCGGACGGCCACCTGCCTGCTTCTGGACATCAAAGAATCTGTCAGCCGTTTTGCCTTCCTGAATAAGGGAAGAACTTTGGGCGTGTTTTCCCTGCCCTTTGGCACATCCGCATTGCGCCAAACCGAATCGGTGGACGAATCGCAGTTGTTTGATTACACCAGCGCCAAGCAGTTGGTGCAAAGTGCAACGGAAAAAGCCCGGGCCGCAGAAACCGGGGAAGATGAAGAAATTTTCGCGTTCCCGGACGCCGTGGCAGAAGAAGAATCCCCCGCTGTCCGGTCCGAAAATACGCCTGCGGACAAGGCCGACTTCCTCTACGAAAACTTCCGCATTTTTGTAAAGTGGACGCTGGAATTGCTGGCGGCCAACGAGAAGATCACCGCCTTAGGCAGCATCGACACAGTTTATGTGAATCTGCCTGTGGAGTACCATTTCCTGCTTGACAAAGCCAACGCCGAACAGGCGGAAAACGGCGTTGTGTTCCGGCCTATGCTGGAAGACGGCGCTACCCCCAAGATCTTGGAAATGCTGGGCGGTCTGCAGGTCAAGCAGTACAACAAACTGAACAATTTCTGATGGTGAAATGATGGATGCTCAACAATTTGCCCTTTTGTGCGTATATGTGCTGGCAGGACTTTTGGGTCTGTGCGTGGGAAGTTTTCTCAATGTGGTGATCTACCGCCTGCCGGGCGGCATCAGCCTGTCAACGCCCGGTTCTCACTGCCCCCAGTGCGGGTATGTGTTAAAGTGGTTCGATAACATTCCGGTGCTGTCTTTTCTTCTTTTGCGCGGCCGGTGTCGGTCCTGCGGCAAAAGGATTTCTCCCCGATATGTAGCGGTGGAGTTGGCAAACGCCCTTTTGTGGCTACTTTCGGTGGCGCTGTTTTACAAGGTAAATCTTGTATATATGGCGGTGGCGATGGTGGTATCCTCCCTGCTGATCTGCGTGTTTTTTATCGATCTGGAGCATATGCTCATTTTTGACCGTTTCCAGATCCTGCTGGCCCTGTGCGGTGTGGTTGCTATGTTTACCGACAGTTTCACCGTGTGGTCCGACCATTTGATCGGCGCAGTGGTTGGCGGCGCAGTGTTTGCCGGTTTGTATTTCGGCAGCATCGCCGTTTTAAAAACAGAGGGTCTTGGCCTGGGCGATGTGAAATATGCCGCCGCAGCGGGACTTCTGCTGGGCTGGCAGAAACTGATCCCCGCCATTTTGATCGGATCTGTATCGGGGGCGGTGTTTATGGTAGCCGCCAACCGGATCCGCCACGCAGAAAAACACACCGAATATCCCTTCGGGCCGTTTTTGGCGGTGGGCACCCTGATCGCTATGTTTTTTGGAAATGCCATCATCGGGTGGTATTGGAATCTATTATTTTTGTAAGGAGGGAAAAACCGTATGCAAAAATACCGTTATGTGGCTATGAATCTGCAAAAGCAGAAGATCAAAGGCGTATTTATTGCCAACGACGAACAGGACCTGGAGCAACAACTGGCCAAGCAAAATCTGTTCCTTGTGTCTGCCAAACTTTATAACAACGGCGCGCCCTCCTTCTTCACTTGGGGAACGGGCAAGGTAAGCAACGGGGAACTGACCGCATTCTGCCGCCAGTTTTCCATTATGCTCAACACCCACATCCCCATTTTGGACTGCTTGGATATTTTGAAGAATCAGACCTATTCTTCCTATTTCCGCTCCGTGATCTCTATGATTTATGACGAGGTCAAGGGCGGCACGCTCCTGTCCGACGCTTTGGAAAAGCAAAAGAAAGTGTTCCCCGACTTTTTCCGCAGTATGGTCAAGGTGGGCGAACTCAGCGGCAAGTTGGACGATGTGTTCCGTTCTCTGTCCGATTACTATGAAAAGGACGCGGATCTGCGGCGGAAACTGAAATCCGCCCTGTCCTACCCCATTATGCTGGCGGTTATG
>JAFQDY010000236.1 GCA_017399325.1 Oscillospiraceae bacterium | reverse complement strand
TTACTGCCGAGCAGATGCATTTTTCCTATCGGCATAGCCTTTTGGAAGAACGCCCCTGTATCGTGGTCAGCGCCACGTTTGCCCTGACACCTGCGCCCCAAGAGGAGATCCGCAACAAGATGCAGGACTTTATGGCCCGCCGCAGAAGATCCCAACCGCTGGACCTGCCTTCGGCCGGTTCTGCTTTCAAGCGACCTGTTGGCGGCTATGCAGCCACATTGATCGACGAGGCAGGGCTGAAAGGTTACCGGGTTGGTAACGCTGCCGTATCGGAAAAACACGCCGGATTCGTTGTGAATCTGGGTGGCGCCACCGCAAATGATGTGCGCAAACTTTTAGACGATGTGGCAGAAAAAGTTTTGGAACATTCCGGAATTCAGTTAGAACCGGAGGTTCGTATTTGGTAAAGAAAGGAGCACTCCCATGGCCATTTCCTTTTCCGGAAACGCAAAGGCAGAGATCTGCCGTTATATGCCGGCAAAACACTGCTGCGCCTTGGCGGAGTGCTTTGGGATTTTGCTGTTTTGCAACGCCTTCACTGCGACCGGCATTCGGATCATTACTGAAAGCCGGGAATTTGCAGGACTGCTTCCCAAATTGTTCAAGAAGGCATTCGGCCTGTCCTTTGATGCTTCACCGGATGGTGAAACTGCGGGGAAACTGAATTTTCAAATCACCGACAGAAATAAGATCAACCACATTATGGCGGCCTACGGCTTCGATTCCAAAGACACCCTTTCTTTGCACATCAATCTTCCCGTTGTGGAAGACGACTGCTGCAAGGCGGCTTTCTTAAGAGGCGCATTTTTGGCCGGCGGTTCTGTAACCGACCCGATCAAAGGCTACCATATGGAGTTTATGACCACCCATAACAGTGTGGCCCGGGAATGTAACAGTTTGATGCACGAAGCGCTGACATTCCAGCCAAAAACCGCAGTTCGCGGCGGTGGCCATGTGCTGTATCTAAAGCAGAGCGATCTGATCTCCGATTTTCTGACCTATTTGGGCGCACCCATCGCGGCTATGGGCATTATGGAGGCGAAGTTGGAGAAAGAACTGAACAACAAAGTCAACCGCAGATGCAACTGCGACGATGCCAACATCAGTAAAGTGATTGCGGCAGCCCAAGAGCAACTGACCGCCATTCGTTTACTAAAAGAAAACGGCAGTTATCAAAACCTGCCGGCAAAATTGCAGCAGGCTGCCCGGGCAAGAGAGGAAAACCCCGAGGTATCCCTGACGGAACTGGCGGCAATGATGGAGCCACCCATCAGCAAACCGGCGATGAATCACCGCCTGAAAAAACTGGTGGAACTGGCGCGGGAGGGAACACAATGAGTTTCGTACATCTTCATGTGCATACAGAATACAGTCTGCTTGACGGCGCTTGCCGGATTTCAGGACTTATGGACCGTGTGAAAGAACTGGGTCAGTCGGCCATCGCCATTACCGATCACGGCGTGATGTACGGCTGTATTGATTTCTATAAAGCGGCAAAGGCCGCCGGTGTCAAACCGATTATCGGTTGTGAGGTGTATGTTGCGCCCCGGGCCATGTCCGACCGAATCCACGGCGTGGATAACGACCCCTACCATTTGGTACTTCTGTGCAAAGACAAAACCGGTTATGAAAACCTGTGTTATTTGGTATCCCAAGCCTTTTTGGAAGGCTTTTACGGCAAACCCCGCGTGGATCTGGACCTGTTGCGGGCCCATCACGAGGGCCTGATCGCCACTTCTGCCTGCCTGGCTGGCGCAGTTGCCCAGCGGCTGATGGAAGAAGAATATGACGCAGCCAAATCCTACGCGCTGGAACTGGCGGACATTTTTGGTGATGGCAACTTCTACCTGGAATTGCAGGACCACGGAATCGAGGAGCAAAAGGCGGTCAACCGGGGCATTATGCGTATCGCCCGGGAAACAGGACTGCCTTTGATCGTGTCCAACGATGCTCATTACTTAAGAAAAGAAGACGCCCAGATGCAGGATGTGCTTCTGTGCGTGCAAACAGGCAAAACCGTGGATGACCCCAACCGGATGAAATTCCAGACGGACGAGTTTTATCTTAAGAGCGAAGAGCAGTTGCGGGAACTGTTCCCCGGTTGTGATGAAGCCTTTGAGAACACCGCAAAAATTGCAGAAAAATGCAATCTGGAATTCGTTTTCAACGAATACCATTTGCCCTCTTTCCCGATCCCCGAGGGTTATACAAACGAAACCTATTTTCGCTACCTGTGCGAAAAGGGTTTTGCAGAGCGCTATCCCGATGCCCCCGAAGATTACCGGGAGCGAATGGAATATGAGATCAGTGTCATCAGCCGAATGGGCTATGTGAACTACTACCTGATCGTCTGGGACTTTATCCGCTATGCCAAAGAATCCGGCATTCCTGTGGGACCCGGCCGTGGTTCGGGCGCTGCATCCATCGTGGCCTACTGTCTGCATATCACGGAAGTAGACCCTATGAAATATGCGCTGATCTTTGAGCGTTTCTTAAATCCCGAGCGGGTCAGTATGCCAGACTTCGATACGGACTTCTGTCAGGAACGACGGGGCGAAGTGATCGATTACGTTATGCGCAAATACGGCGCTGACCATGTGGCGCAAATTGCTACATTTGGTACAATGGCGGCCCGTGGCGCCATTCGCGATGTGGGCCGTGTGCTGAATTTCAGTTATGCGGAGACCGATGCGGTTGCAAAACTTGTGCCTACCACATTGCATATCACCTTGCAAGAGGCCTTGCAGGTGTCGGACAAGTTGAAGCAGATGTACGATTCCGACGATAGGGTAAAGACCCTGATCGACACCGCAATGAGTCTGGAGGGTATGCCCAGAAATACATCTACCCATGCGGCAGGCGTGGTCATTACCGCTGAGCCGGTGCAGAATTATGTGCCGCTGTCGAGAAATGACGAAACCACCGTCACCCAGTACACGATGACGACCATCGAAGAACTGGGCCTTCTGAAAATGGATTTTTTGGGTCTGCGTAACCTGACGGTCATTGAAGATGCCCAAAGGCAGATCCGCCAGATCGAGCCGGACTTTGATATTGCCAAAGTTCCTGACGATGACCCGGAAACATTCCGTATGCTTGCCGAGGGCAGGACGCAGGGCGTGTTCCAACTGGAATCTGCGGGCATTACAGGCGTTTGCGTGAATATGAAGCCCACTTCCATCGAAGATATGACGGCTATCGTGGCGCTGTACCGCCCCGGTCCTATGGACTCCATTCCCACCTTTATTGCCAACAAACAGGATCATCGGAAGATCCGATATAAAACACCCCTGTTAGAGCCGATTCTGAAAGTTACATACGGCTGTATCGTCTACCAGGAGCAGGTCATTGAGATCTTCCGTTCTCTTGGTGGCTACACAATGGGACAGGCCGATAACATCCGCCGGGCCATCTCCAAAAAGAAAATGCACGTGATCGACGCTGAACGCAATGTGTTCGTCTACGGTGATGAAAAACAGGGCATCCCCGGTGCAGTGGCAAAGGGTGTCAGCGAACAAGCGGCCCAATCCATCTACGATGAGATCGTCGACTTTGCAAACTACGCATTTAACAAGGCTCACGCGGTGTGTTATGCGGTGGTATCTTACCAAACCGCTTACCTAAAGTGCCACTATCCCAAGCAGTATATGGCCGCGTTGATGACATCCGTTATTTCTGCCCAGGACTCCGGCATTAAGATCGCTGGATACATTGCGGAATGCAAAGGCTTGGGTATCGCCACTTTGCCGCCGGACATCAACCATTCTTTCGACAATTTCACCGTTGAGGGCGATTCCATTCGCTTCGCTTTGGGCGCGGTGAAAAATGTTGGCCGCGGTCTGATCCGCAGTATGGTGGACAAGCGCAATGAGGGCGGACATTTCCAATCTCTGGAAGATTTTATCCAGCGTATGGGTGATGAGATCAATAAACGCGCTGTGGAAAACTTCATTAAGTGCGGCGCCATGGACTGCTTCGGCTACCACCGCAGCGAGTTGTTGGCGGTGTACGACAGTATGATGGACGCCATCGCCGCGTCCCGAAAGAAGAACCTTGACGGCCAGATGGGTATGTTCGACATGCTGCAGAACACGGAAGATGCAGTTGCCATTGCGATTCCCAAACTGGCGGAAATGAACAAGGCGGATCTGATGCTGTTGGAGAAAGAAACTACCGGCATTTACATCTCCGGTCATCCCATGGACGACTACCGCCATCTGCTCAAAGGCACCCATGTTGTGCCCATCGGCAGGCTGATGGACGAGGACAACCCCTGTCAGGACGACCAGATCGTGAGCATTGCCGGCGTGGTGCAATCCATCAAAATGAAGACCACCAAAAATAATTCTATGATGGCCTATGTTACATTGGAAGATGATACGGCAGGCGTTGAAATGCTGGCGTTCTCCAATGTTTTGAACCAGTACGGCAGTTATTTGAAGGAAAATCAGCCGGTGGTCATTGTGGGCAGGCTTTCTCTGCGGGACGACAAAGAACCCCAGATCGTTGTCAATCGGGCTCAGCCCATATCCGAATTTTCCGCCAACCGGGAAGAAAGAACGATCCTTCCCCCGAAAACCACACCCCTTACCGGCACGCTTTACCTGCGACTGCCCACACAGGACGGACCGCTGTTCGGCAAGATCCGCGCCATATTGGGAATGTTCCCTGGCAACAGTCAGGTTGTGGTCTATTTTGCAGACACAAAGCAGCGGCGGGGTAGTACCTGCGCCCTTGATGCGCGTATGCTGACCGAACTGAAACAGGTGCTGGGGCAGGAGAATGTGGTGTTAAAATAACTTTCCATTTTACATCGTTTGTGTTATACTAGAAAGAAAGAGGTGCTGCCCAGTGAGAAAGAAATATCTTGTTTGCCTGCTTGCGGTGGCACTGTTACTTTCCGGCTGCGCAATGCAAAAGGCAAACCCAATGTACCAACTTCCCAAGCGGTCTGAAGATTACAGCAATCTGCAGGCGGTTTTGAACTCTGCTATGGCAGGACTTGAATTTTGCGCGCCCCTCAGCGGCGAAAACCAGCAGACGGTGCAAATGGCTGACCTAAACGGCGACGGCGAGCAGGAATACCTGGTCTTTACCAAAGGCGGATCGGAACTTCCGCTGCGGATTCTGATATTCAGCCGGGTGGACGAGGGATTCGTCCACACAGACACCATTGACAGCAGCGGTGCGGCCTTTGACCAGGTGGAATATATCCAGATGGACGAGAAACCCGGTGTGGAAATGGTTGTGGGACGTCAGATCAGCGACCAATTGGTCCGGTCAGTTTCTGTCTATACCTTTTCAAGCGGCAAGGCCGAAAAACTGATCTCCGTAAACTACAAAAAGTTCATTACCGCAGACTTTAATGACGATCTGCTTGGGGAACTGTTCGTGCTGCGCCCCAATATGGGCGAGACGGATAACGGCATCGCGGAACTTTACAGTTTGAACGCCGGCGTTATGGAGCGCTCCAACGAAGCCAGTATGTCTGCGCCCGTTGACAAACTCAAGCGGGTGATTGTGGGCAAACTGCAGGACGGAAAGACGGCGCTTTATGTAGCCAGCACCGTAGCAGACACTTCGCTGATCACCGATATCTACACGGTAAAAGAGAAGGTTTTGGTGAACTTAAGCCATTCTGACGGCTCTGTGAGCGGTATGCAAACCCTGCGAAATTACTTTATTTATGCAGACGATATGGATAAAGACGGCATTTTGGAACTGCCAAAATTGGTTTCTACCGTCCCGCTGGAGAGTATGGCACCTACAGACAACTGTGATATGATCTGCTGGTATGCAATGGGCAGCGACGGTAAAATGGTAGAGAAACTCTACACTTACTATGTGTCTGCCGGCGGCTGGTATGTGCAGTTCAATGAATTGCTTGCGCTGCAGGTGACGGCAAAATGTATGGGTAATGCCCACGAGTTTTATCTCTGGGATGCGGAATATTCGGAAGCAACAAAACTGTTTACCGTTTATGTGCTCAACGGCGCTAACCGGGAAGAGCAGAGTGAGTTCAACGACCGGTTCGTGCTGGAAAAGACCAATTCCGTGATCTATGCTGCCAGTTTGGAGAGCGCAGCCAGCGACTACTACATTACCCAGCAAAGTTTGATCCATAATTTCAACCTGATCCACCGGGATTGGAACACCGGTGAAACCTAAGAGGATAAAAGATGAAAAAAGTATTGATTTTGGAAGATGAAGTGAATATCCGCAGTTTCGTGGTTATCAATCTGAAACGGGCAGGCTACGATGCCATTGAAGCGGGCACCGGTATGGAGGCGCTGGAAAAACTGCAGCGCTATCCGGATATTGGTGTTGCGATCTTAGATGTGATGCTGCCGGACATCGACGGCTTTGAAGTCTGCCGCCGCATTCGCGCTACCAGCAAGCAGATCGGCATCATTATGCTCACCGCCCGCACCCAGGAAATGGACAAAGTCACGGGCCTTATGACCGGCGCAGACGACTACGTGACCAAGCCGTTCTCACCGGCAGAACTGACCGCCCGTATTGACGCGCTGTATCGTCGCATCGGCGGTGGTATGGATACGGAACTGATCAGTCAGGGACCATTTTTGATGAATACCCGCAACCATACCCTGGACAAGTCCGGCAACCGGATCCGCCTGACCCAGGTAGAGTATTCCATTTTGAAACTGTTTATGCAAAACCCCAGCCGGGCGTTGTCCCGTGAGGATATCCTGTCTGCTGTATGGGGTCGGGATTACGAGGGTGAACTGAAGATCGTAGATGTGAATATCCGCCGTCTGCGTATTAAAATTGAGGACGATGCGACGAACCCCACCTATATCACAACGGTTTGGGGCTTCGGCTATAAATGGGGCACATGAGAAAAAGTAAGATTCATTTGGGCGCAATTAAGATCAAAGGCTTGCGTCGCCGTTGGTTGGTAAATACTGTAGCCGTGGCCTGTGGCCTTGGCGTGGTGTGCGTTTTGCTTATCATGGCATTCTTTGCGGCCAGTTACTATTCGGCTATGGAGTCGGATATGCGCAACCGCGCCCAATCCACCACAGAGTTCTTTGCGGACTCGTTAAGCCAAAACTATAAGGACTACTACCAGTCTTGCATCACCTATGCCCAAACCTTTGAAGACCGCAATTTCATTGAGTTGCAATTTATCAATGCCGATGGGCGTATGGTGGCATCTTCTTACGGCAGTTGGGTCGGCAAAGCCCCTGCAACACCCGATGTTTCAGAGGCGGTAACGACCCGCGGAATTTCTTCCTTTGTGGGTAAAAATCCCCAAACAGGGGAACGGATCATGGCAGTATCCAGCCCGATGATCTACAGCAACGGTGAAGTGATCGGTGTGCTGCGGTATGTGACTTCTACCGACAAGATGGACAGACAGATCCTCACAGTCGGTGCCGTTTCTTTTGGCGCGCTGTCCATTGTCGTGCTGATCATGCTTTTCAGCAGCAATTATTACATTCGTTCCATTCTTGTTCCTTTGGGAGAGATCATCGACAAATCCCAAAAGATCGCCAACGGCAGTTACGGCATCCAAATTCAGGCCCAGTTTGACGACGAGATCGGCGATCTGGCCCAGATGATCAACGAGATGTCGCTGAAGATCAGCGAAAACGAGAAGATCCAGCGTGATTTTATCTCCTCACTGTCCCACGAACTGCGGACACCGCTGACCGCCATTACCGGCTGGAGTGAGACCCTTCTTGGTTCTGACAAACTGGACAACGATACACGCCGTGGCGTGCGGATCATTCACAGGGAAGCAGACCGGCTGACGGGTATGGTGGTGGACCTGCTGGACTTTACCCGCCTGCAGGATGAGAAAATGACGCTGAATATGGAAACGGTGGACATTCGCGCAGAATTCGAAGACACCGTGTTTATGTACGGAAGCCGCCTGGCAGATGAGGGCATTAGTCTGAAATATGAGGACAATGACCAGGAGATCCCCGAGATTTCCTGCGACCCCCAGCGTCTGCGGCAGGTATTCTTAAATATCCTCAGCAACGCCGTCAAACACGGCGGTGAGGGAAAAATGATTGACGCCGGCATTGTGTATAAAGACGATTATGTGAATATTTACATCCGCGACTACGGCCCGGGAATCCCGGAAGATGAACTGTCTTTGGTAAAGAAGAAATTCTATAAGGGAAGTTCCAAAGCCAGAGGCACGGGCATCGGTCTTGCGGTCAGTGACGAGATCGTGCAAATGCATGGCGGAGAGTTGATTCTGGAAAATGCCCTTGCCGGCGGAACACTGGTAACTGTGCGGCTTCCTGCCTCTCAGTAAGAAAGGAAAAACTATGGCAAATCAGGAGAAATTTAAGACAATGATTGGCGGACAAGCGCTGATTGAGGGCCTTATGATGCGCGGCCCGCAGAAGGACGCCATTGTTGTGCGCGGCAAAGAGGGCCTGACCGTTGAGGTCTCCGACCGGAAGGTGCGCCCGAAGACTTCGCCGCTTACATGGCCGATCATCCGCGGCCCGGTGTCTTTCTTTGATGCCCAAATTTGCGGCGTCAAGGCGCTGATGCGCTCTGCGGACTTGTCCCCTGAACAGGCGGAGGAAACACCTTCCAAATTTGACCAGTGGCTGGAAAAGAAACTGGGCGACAAAAAATTCCAGCAGTTGCTTGTTGGCTTTGCCGTGGCAATGGGTTTGGGTCTGTCCATCGTTTTGTTTTTCTTGATCCCTATGATCTTGGGCAGTTTCTTCGACCGCTGGATCGAGAGTACGCTTCTGCTGAATCTGGTGGAAGGCGTGATCCGGATCGCTCTGTTTTGCGTTTACATTATTCTGGTTTCCCGGATGGGGGAGATGAAACGGGTCTTTGCCTACCACGGCGCAGAGCATAAAACCATACGCTGCTACGAGGCAGGCTTGCCACTAACAGTGGAGAATGTCCGCCAGCAGACAAGATTGCACCCCAGATGCGGCACCAGTTTCCTTTTGGTGGTTATGATCATCTCCATTCTGCTTTTTTCAGTGGCATCTTCGCTGCTGCTGGCGGTGATTCCTGCTTTGGCGGCTATGCACGGCAGTTTTCTGTACCGGTTGATTATGATCACATTCAAACTGTTGCTGCTGCCCTTGGTGGTTGCCTTCAGTTATGAGATCAACCGCTGGGTCGGACGGCACGATAATTGGTTTACCCACGCGCTTTCCGCACCGGGAATGTTGTTCCAGAAGTTCACTACAAACGAACCGGACGACAGTATGATCGAAGTGGGCATAACTGCGCTGGAGGCTGTGCTTCCGGAACATGAGGGGGATGACCGTTGGTAAAAACGATATCCCAGTTATATCTGGAAACGCGGCGCAGATTTATGGAGCAGGAGGACGAGCAGACTGCCGGCTTTTTGACCCGCAATCTTCTGTGCCATGTAACAGGGAAAACTCCCGAGCAGATCATTGCCCAAAGGGAAATGTATGTCTCCAAGGAAGTATCCAATGACTTGGAAACCCTTGTGCAGCGGGTCTTATCCGGCGAACCGCTGGCCTATGTGCTGGGCGAATGGGATTTCCACGGTTTGAAACTGACGGTAAATCCCGATGTGCTGATTCCCAGAGACGACACCTGCGCGGTTACGGATATGGCGATCCGGCAAGCCTTGCTGCTCAATGACAACCCCAGAATTTTGGATCTGTGCACCGGTTCGGGATGCATCGGTCTTGCGATTGCAAAGAAAATTCCTGACGGAAAAGTCACGCTGGCGGATGTGTCCCGTAAGGCGTTGGATGTGGCAAAAAAGAATGTGGTTGCCCACAAACTGACAGGCAGAGTGGCTTGCGTGCAGGTAGATGCCTTGCAAAAGCCGCCCACATTTCTCGGCAAATTTGACTTGATCGTGTCAAACCCGCCGTATATTACGACCAGAGAGATGTTACAACTGCCCGATAGCGTGGCCCGCTATGAACCCCGGCTGGCGCTTCACGGCGGGTCTGACGGCCTGGACTTCTACCGGGCAATTGCAGAAGACTTCTCGGCTGCACTCAAACCTCGCGGTTACCTATGCTTCGAGTTCGGTATGGGGCAGGGCGACGCGGTGTGCGAAATTTTGGAGTCTAACGGGTATACCGTGCTGGAGCGCTCCAGAGATTATAACGACAGAGAACGGGCGGTACTGGCCCGCTATGACAGGAAGGATGTATAACTATGGCTACAAAGAAAACAACCTACGAAACTCCCACACCTGCAACCGATAAGAAAAAGGCTTTGCAGACGGCGCTTTCCCAAATTGAGAAGAATTTCGGCAAGGGTACTGTGATGCGCTTGGGCGACCGTCCCGAGATGAATGTGGACGCGATCCCCACCGGTTCTTTGGCGCTGGACGCAGCGCTAGGCATCGGCGGTGTTCCCAAGGGCCGTATCATTGAGATCTACGGACCGGAATCCTCCGGTAAGACCACGCTGGCTCTGCACATTTTGGCAGAGGCCCAGAAAATGGGCGGCGAAGTTGCTTTCGTGGATGCTGAGCACGCATTGGATCCTGTCTATGCTGCTGCATTGGGCGTAGATACCGACAATATGCTGGTGTCCCAGCCGGATACCGGTGA
>JAFQDY010000235.1 GCA_017399325.1 Oscillospiraceae bacterium | reverse complement strand
TATACAACGCTTTGCGTTGATTTAATTGTAAAACTATGCTATAATCCTTATAAAGGAAGTGAAATTATGCCAAAGAATTATTTGCTTGTTTATTCAGAACAATTGGCAACGGACATAGAATTGCTTTGCCAAAATATAAAAGCACCGTCTAATACTATTTTTCAAATTCGAAAAAGTTCAAGCAGCGTTTATGCAAATATTCGTGAAGCAAATTACGGGCAAAGTAAGGCGGATATGCTTTCTAAATTTGAAATTGCATTAAAAGAATGTAGCGAAACGGAAGGTTGGCTGCAACTGCTGTTTAATACAAACGGAATTGATGAAGGTACATATAAAAAATACAGAAATCTATATGGCAGAATCAGACGAATGTTGATTTCAAGTTGTAAGACTTTAAAGGAGAATTCAAAATGAACCGTTTTTTGCATTTTATTGGGATTATCGCCACTATTATAATGATAATATGGGATATTGTAGAATTCTTAGCCGTTCCTGCACTATTTACCATAATAGGTATACTCAATTCGTTTCCTTGGCAATATTATGCGATCACCATTGGTATATATATGGCGCTGTTTATCATCGCTGAAATTATTGCACACTTTGTGTTCAAGGCGTTGAATAAAAAACACACACCGTTCATAGAAAGAAAACTAGAAAAAATATGTAGCAGATTTTCAAATCAAAATTGACTTTGCAAAAGACCAACTTTAAGTTGGCATCTAAATGGTTCGTAACAGCCAAGCAAAAGACCGACCCTCTTGGGTCGGTCTTTTACTTTTTGAGAACGGGTAGTAAGCAGAAACAGCGATACACCTTGTTTCGTATCCTGTTTTGTGTTATAATCAAGCAAAGGCGGTGAGTTTGTTGGAACATAAAGAATACAAACGTCTATGCGAAACGGCAAATACAGCAATTCTGTTTGTCCACGGCATTATCGGTACACCGAACCACTTTAATGATTTTATAAAAACAGTGCCCGCCGATGTCTCTGTTTATAATATGTTGCTCGACGGTCACGGAGGATCCGTAAAAGACTTTTCCGGCACATCTATGAAAAAATGGGAAGCGCAAATGCAACGGGTGATCGCCGAGCTGTCCGAAACGCACGAAAAAATATACATCGTTGCCCATTCTATGGGGACTCTTTTGGCTATGGAGCAAGCCGTTTCAAACGACAAAATAGCCAAATTGTTTTTGTTGGCCGTGCCGTTAAAGATCGCCCCGAAAGCGAAAATGTTTCTCAACTCCGCAAAAGTGTATTTAAACAGAGTCAACCCGCAGGATGCCTATGCCCTCGCTGCTAAAAACTGCTATGGAATCGGGCAGGAGAAAAATCCGCTTAAGTACATCGGATGGATGCCTCGCTTTTTTGAATTGTTCGTCAAAGCGCGCCATACCCGCAACCTTGCCAAACGACTTATAACGCCTTGTGCCGTGTATCAATCGGTTAAGGATGAGATGGTCTCAATGGGTTCCATCCGGTACTTTAAAGACAACCCAAACATCGAGGTTGTGAAGCTTCCGAAGTCGGCACATTATTACTATGACGAAAACGATTTTCGCTTTTTGCTGGATGAGTTTAAGCGGTTTGTCGGTTAATACAAAACACAAAGCGCCCAAAAGGAGATCCCTATGACAAAACAGCCGCATTACAAAAAAACGCTTATCGCCTGCTCCTTTGGGTTCATCACGCAGGCCATAACCGCCAATTTTATCCCCCTTTTATTTTTAACCTTTCGGGACACCTACGGCATCCCGCTGGAAAAGATCGCCCTGATCCCCCTGGTGTTTTTTCTGACACAGCTGACGGTGGATCTGGCCGCCACCCAATTTGCCGACAGGATCGGGTACCGCGCCTGCGTCGTTGCGTCCCAGGTGCTGGCCGCCGTGGGCCTTATGGCGATGGCCTTTCTGCCGGAGGTGCTCCCCGTACCCTTTGTCGGTATTCTGATCGCGGTGGTGCTTTATGCCATCGGCAGCGGTCTGATCGAGGTGTTGGTCAGCCCCATCGTGGAAGCCTGCCCTTTTGAAAACAAGGACGGTGTGATGAGCCTCTTGCACTCCTTCTACTGTTGGGGGGCGATGGGGGTCATTTTGGGGTCCACCCTCTTTTTTGTGCTGTTCGGTGT
>JAFQDY010000234.1 GCA_017399325.1 Oscillospiraceae bacterium | reverse complement strand
GCAAGGTTGGTGATGTGATCGGTCGCAAAAAGACGCTTCTTTTCGGTATTGCAATATTTACCCTGGGAAATCTACTGTCCGCCCTTGCAAACTCCCTTGTGTTTATGATGGTATCCCGGTTTGTCGTGGGTATCGGCACTGCAGCCATAGGGCCTGTGATCCTTGCCTATATTGCAACAGAGTTTCCCCAAGACAAAATCGCAAAAGGCTTTTCCCTGTATATGCTTCTGTCCAGCGCATCGGTTATTATCGGGCCAACGATAGGGGGCCTGATCGTCTCCTCTTACGGATGGCGAATTATGCTTTGGGTTTGTGTTGCGATATGTGCGGCTCTTTTTGCCGGCTGCGTCCTTACTTCCCGTAACGAGGTATCCACCGGAAAGGCACTCCAAAACTTTGATATAGCCGGCGCTGTTTTGACCCTGATCTTCTTTAGTCTGCTGCTATGTGTACCTTCTTTTGGCCAAAACTTCGGCTGGGCATCTGCGCCTTTTCTGACCGTGCTCGTTTTTGCCATCGTCAGTATGGCGGGGCTTATTTTTGTGGAGCAAAAAAGCGCCCATCCCATTTTTTCAGGTAGTTTTATCAAGCGAAGCGCTTTTATCTTAAGTGTACTGGCGCTGTTTCTCACGCAAGGACTGATGCAAGCCAATATGACGAACACCATTGTGTTCGTCAATTACACGCAGCCAAACAATACCGCGATTTCCGGCTATGCCATATCTGTTATGTATATAGGTATGTCTTTAGGCTCTATCATTCTGGGACCGCTGGCAGATAAATATGCGCCGAAAAGGATTTTGCTTGGCTCGTTTCTGCTGACCGGGATCGGGTGCGGTATCTTGCTGTTGTTTACGGAGAGGACACCGGCGCTGCTGCTGATGGCATCCCTGGGTGTTCTCGGTTTCGGTTTGGGTGGAAACGGAACCATCTTTATGAAAGTCGTTCTTTCCGGCCTGACGCCGCAGAAAGCCGGTGCAGGAACAGGAACTTACGGCTTGTTCCGGGATCTGGCTGCGCCGTTCGGCGTGGCTGTCTTCGTTCCGTTGTTCACAAATCAAATCACAGACAGACTTGCCACAGGTATGGCGGAGCCTGCCGCTGCTGTGGCATCCATTCACTTTTTAGCCATTGCAGAGATTCTGTGTGTGGCATTGGGCATTGCCGCAGTTGCCTGCCTTCCAAAACGAAAAGATCCGGAAATCATAAAATGATGCCGCATACACCACCGGCCGTGCCGGCGCTTGATGCAATAAGATGCTCTGCCGATCATACCGGCAGAGCATCGTTTGTTTTCTGTGTAGCGCAGATGATCCAATCTGTGAAAAGTTGCTATGTGCTGGCTGTTTTGTCGGCAAAAAAACATTTGTCGCTCTCTAATCTCTGACCTTCGGTGAGATTTCATTCCAGAGTGTGAACCCCAGAATCAAAACGCCGCCAGCCACTTGCCACAGTGTCATAGACTCTCCCAGGATCGTAATGGAGATCAATATGGCAACCAGCGGGTCGATGTAACTGAGGATCGCCGCTTTCTGCCCGGGTAATTCCTTTAAGGAAGAAAAATACATACAGTATGTCACGCCGGTATGCACCACACCCACGATCAGCAGGTTCGCCCAACCAATGCCGCTTAAATTTCCCAATGTTACGCCGCTGGTTACGATCACATACGGGAGCAGAACCACCGCGGCAGACGAAAATTGCAGAAATGTTCTGTGGATACCTTCCACATTCTTGATAAATTTATTCAGCAGAACCACCGTGGCATAAAAAACAGCCGCACCCAGACCGAACAAAATACCAATAAAATCCTGTCCTTTGCCAACATCCCCGATGCCGGTGATCAGTACAAGGCCCACCGTTGACATCACGAAGCATACGATCTGTTTGCCGGTCAATTTCTCCTTGAACAAAACGGGGCAGACAACGGTGACGATCACCGGCGCAAAATAATAACTCAGCGTGGCAACGGAAACCGTTGTATATTTGTACGCTTCAAACAGAAGGATCCAGTTGATACCCATTGCAACGCCCGACAGCAGGAGCAGGGGGACTTCCTTTTTTATCTTTGAAAACGAGATCTTCTGCTTGGTAAGTAGCAAAAATGCCCCGATCAGCACCGCCGCCATAGCCGCCCGGTACAACGCCAACTCCCCGGATGAAACGG
>JAFQDY010000233.1 GCA_017399325.1 Oscillospiraceae bacterium | reverse complement strand
GGCTGGGAGTGTTGACACCGTAGACGAAGGACTGCACACACTGCTTCACTTCCTTCTGGGTCAGGTTGTCCACCTTAACGAAGGGAGCAAGGTAAGTATCAAACGAGGAGAATGCCTGGGCGCCGGCCCATTCATTCTGCATGATCCCTAAGAAGTTCACCATCTGGTTGCACAGGGTGGACAGGTGGCCTGCGGGAGAAGAAGTGATCTTGCCGGGAACGCCGCCCAGACCTTCCTGGATCAGTTGCTTCAGACTCCAGCCTGCGCAGTAGCCGGTGAGCATAGACAGGTCGTGGATATGCACGGCTGCGCTGCGGTGGGCTTCGGCGATCTCCTCGTCGTAGATCTCACTCAACCAGTAGTTGGCGGTGATGGCGCCGGAGTTGGACAAAATCAGACCACCCACGGAATATGTAACGGTAGAGTTCTCTTTTACACGCCAGTCGTTGATCTTCAGATAGTTATCAACGATGTCCTTGTAGTTGAGCAGGGCGGAATTGACATTACGCACCTTCTCGCGCTGCTTACGGTAGAGAATGTATGCTTTTGCAACATCGGCGTAACCGCTGGCGGACAGGACCCGTTCTACGCTGTCCTGAATGGTTTCCACAGCGATCTTGCCATCTTTCACATTGGGTTCAAAGTCGGCACAGACCTGCAAAGCCAGCAGGTTGATCACGCTGGGGTGATAGGTTTTTTCCAAGGCTTCGAAAGCCTTTATCATAGCAGCGCTGATTTTGGAGATCTCAAAATCCACAACACTGCCGTCTCGTTTTAATACTTGATACATCTTTCTTTCCTCCTAAATGCACCACATATACAATAAATACAGGCACTGTCATGCCCTCATAAACGCGACAGTACCTGTATTATATCATCTAAATTCACTTTGTCAATATGTTGTATGGGATTTTTTCAAAAAACACAATATATTGTGCTTTACTCCACGCCGCGCAAATCGACAAACTCTGCAAAAGGCTTGAGTTTCAAGGCAAACCGGGCCATTTCTTCCTTATCCGGCGCATGCAGTTCCGCAAAAAGAACACTATCCCGGTCCGCAAAGGCCTGCAAAAACCACCGCTTGGCTTTTTTGCCATTTCCGATCCCCTGCACCCAATGTCCCATATCTTCAATGGTGTCTTCCGTGTGCAGTTCGGCTACCACCGTGGTGCGGAATTCATAGTCTACCTTACCGGAAAGCAGATAGGCGATGCCCTCCTCTACTTTTGGCAGCAGTCTTTCGTCCATACCCGCGGTCTCCGGGTAGGCTGCGGCGCTGTTTTTAATATCCATAGCCACATAGTCCAAAAGCCCCTCCTCCACCATTTGCTGCAGCATTTTGGTGTTGGTGCCGTTGGTGTCCAGTTTCACCCCGTAACCCAAATCTTTGATCTTCCGCAGCAGGTCCGGCAGTTCCGGCTGCATAGTGGGTTCACCGCCGGTGATACACACACCGTCCAGCAGACCCACCCGCTTTTTCAAAAATTCCAGCAACTGTTCATCGTTCATAAAGGGTTCGCCCCCCGCAGGAAGCAGGTCGCTGTTATGGCAGAAGGGGCAGCGGAAATTGCAGCCTTGGGTAAAGACCGTGCAAGCCACACGCCCCGGGAAATCCAGCAATGTCATTTTTTGTAATCCGGCAATATCCATACGGAACTCTCCTTAAATGCGGGGAATTTTGCGGTGTCATTATACCATAATTCCCGCGCGGAATCAATATGGAAATCATCCCAGCATCACATCCAGCAGCATCATAGTGGCAAATCCCAGCACGATGCCCATTGTGGCGGTGTAAGGCTGGGTCCGCTGATTTTTCTGACATTCGGGGATCAATTCGTGGACTGCCACCAAGATCATCGCACCTGCCGCAAAGGACAGAGCGTAGGGCAAAATTGCTTCCATATAAACAACCAGCAGCGCGCCTAACACCCCCGCAACCGGTTCTACCATTGCCGATGCCTGCCCCACGAGAAAACTTCTTCTGCGGCTGTAACCTTCCCGACGCAAGGGAATGGACACCGCCGCCCCTTCGGGAAAATTCTGCAGGCCGATACCGATGGCCACGGAAATTGCCCCCAGCAGCGTTTCCGCTGGGTCACCGCTGCGGGGTATCGCCCCAAAGGCCACGCCCACAGCCAATCCCTCGGGAATGTTGTGCAGGGTAATGGAAAGGGTCAGCATTATGATGCGGCCGATCCTTTGGTTGTGTTCTCCCCCGGCAGAGTCCGCCCGTTTTCTTGCCCGGGTCACGATTTTATCGGAACACCACATAAACACCGCCCCGCAAAGAAAACCCGCCGTGGCCACAACATAGGCAGGCAGTCCCCCGGCCGCTTCTGCCCGCTCGATGGCCGGCTGGAGCAGTGACCAGAAACTGGCGGCGATCATAACACCCGAGGCAAACCCCAGCATCAGATTAAGGACTTTCGGACTTGGCGATGAAAAGAAAACCACCGTCGCCGCGCCCAGGGCCGTAACAAACCAAGTGCCCAGGGTGGCGATCAGCGCAAATAAGATATATCGATCCATAAAGGTCTCCAATTCTTGATACGATCTCATGCCCATTGTATGACCGCCGATGGTATTGGGTGCTTGACCCCGAAAAAAGGAAAAGACAGTCGGCTGAGCCGACTGTCTTGTCAAATCCGTTACACACCTTTGCGGTGCAGAATATAAGAATAAATGAGGGGGACAAAAACCATAATCAGCGTAACTGCCATAAGCAGCCAGAATCCCGCAAAAAAGCCGGATGCCATAATGATAAGGCCACCGATGGTCCAAACCCAACCTGCCAGACGGTGGGTTCTGTTCCAGTTTTCTTCACTGTTTAATGTCCAAGGGATTTTGATGCCAACTGTATAGTTCTGCTTGCACTTGGGCAGGTAATTGCCGATGACAACGAACAGAAGGCCCATAAGTATGGGCATCAGCACTTCCACGCGCACTTGCTTACCCAAAGCCGCACAATAGATAAATACGGAAAGTGCAATATTGATAATGGGAATGATCCAAAAGACCAAATGCAGAATTTTTTCGGAATGGTTTTGTTTTTTGGGGTCGGCCTGGGTGGCGCAAACACACACCCAGTGAAAGGCCAGCAGAATCAGCGGCATACCAAACACCGCAAAGGGTTTGCTGCTCCAGCCGTCAATCTCCCCTGCCGCGTTCCAATGGATGGGGAGTTGCTCAGGAATTTGATTCCACAAAATCAAGCCTGCCAGAATTGGCAAAAGAATCACAAGCGATGTGATGATTAACACTTTTAAGTTCTTCTTAATCATTTTTTCCTCCTTTTAAGTTCTGCAGCCACAGCATAACTTCCTCTAAAACAGAAGTGTTTAACTCATAATAGATATATTTCCCCTCACGGGCGTCCCGTATCAGATCCGCTTCCTTCAAGACAGAAAGGTGCTTGGAAACCGCCGCGCCGCTGACAGGAAAATGATCCGCAATTTCCCCTGCGGAAAGACGGCCGGATCTCAGCAGTTCCAAAATCTCCCTGCGAATGGGGTCGGATAGGGCTTTGATGGTGTTTTGCATTCCCACGCCATTACCTCCTTTTTTCATTTAACCAATTGGTTAAATATAATGTAGCACACTTCCTTGCATCTGTCAACTATCATTTAACTTTTTGGTAAAATATTTTTTTGATATCCTTATCTGCGGACCCCCCCGGAAATCTTAGTGATTTCCGGGGGGTCCGCAGATATATTTCACATAGAGGGGTTACACATTATATTATTGAATACGAATTTTGATATCCCCCGTGTCGGTGGTGATCTCACATTTACCGCCTTGGGTGGCGCTGGGTACGATCACATTGCCGGTGTCGGTTTTCGCAATATAGATCTTGTCTGTCAGTAAACTGCCGGTAACATTGCCGGTGTCGGTCTTCACAAATATCTCCTCTGCGTCGCATCCGTCAAACTTTACATCGCCGGTGCTTCTGCTGATGGTAAATTTTCCGCTTGCCACCACATTTTCCATAGACAGGTCGCCGGTATCGCCTGTAGTGAGAAGGTTTACGCACTTCACATCCTCCAGTTCCGCTTTGCCTGTGGTGACCTGAATGTTCACATCCCCTGCGCAAGTTACATGGGACAATTCAATTTCGCCGGTGGAAACTGTCAGGTCCAGCGCGCCTGCGTGAATATTTTCTGCATCAATGTCACCGGTACTTGTTTTGATCTTCAGCAGGTTCGTCACCCATCCGTTAAATTCCACATCGCCGGTGGACAGGGAAATATCCACATCCGTAAACAGGAAGTTTTTCGGAATCGTAATATCACCGGTACTTCCGGTAATGCATAGCGAACCGCATACTTCCAGAGGCAGATACACCGTTATCGTAGGTGTGCGGAAAGAAAATCCGATCCAGTCTTTCCAAGTTCTTTGGTCTTCCAGTTTGATATTGAGTGTATTTTCCGTAACGGTTACGGTGTGTTTGGCTTTTTCATCCTCAAAGCACACCACTTTGCAAGTGCCGTTATCGGATTTGGCGAAAGTAATATCTGCAGTGTCGGCAGTTATGGATATGTTGCCGGATATGCTGCCAAAATCTTCCGTGATCTTGTGTTCGGTCGTTACATACCGGACAGTTGAAAGTTTGGAAAAGTCCCAGTTCAGCGCCATCATCACACCTCCGAAAATCAAACAGCCTGCTAAAATCAGGACGGGCGCAACGATCAGCCATTTTTTCATCTTGTTCATTCCCCATCCTCCTTCTTCACAAAGCATTTTTTCGTCCAAAGCGCCATTTTCTTTGTCAGCAGCACCATACCTTTGGTTGCCGCTTTACAGCCGTAAAATACGAAAATTGAAACGCCCGCGCAAACAACTCCCGCCGCCAGCATCGCAAGACCGGCAGGCGTATTGCCGCTAAAGAGCATCACAACGCCCCCTGCTGCGCCACCGAGAACACAGGCCGCAAAGGACGCAAAGCACGCCCAAAGGGAAACGACCACTGCCCACAAAGATACATACACCGAGAACACCACCGCAAAAGCCGCCGCCAGCAGAGAAAACCAGATAGGCGAACCCACGGCCAGCAGCACAACTTCCCAGGCTTTCAGCCGTCTTTTCAGTTTGATCTTTTCCTTTGCAATTTTGGATAACGGAATCTCGCTGATAATTTGTGCGGCAATATCCGAAACAGAGCCGATTTCTGCCACGGCGTTTTCTTCCGAAAGGCCCTCGTCTACCCTGTCATCGATCATTTCGCCGTAAAACGCTATGCGTTCTTCGATTTCATTTTGGGGCAGTCCCGACAGTTCTTTGCGCAACTGCGTCAAAAATTCCTGTTTATGCATTCTCTGCGCCCTCCTTTGTTACAAATCGGTAGATGGACAAAATTTCTTTCCACTCTTCCTGAAAATCCCGGATGCGCCCTAGGCCTGCATCGGTGATGTGGTAATACTTCCGGAGTCTGCCGCCGTGTTCTGCAGTGTGAACGGTGAGCATTCCGCCGGTTTCCAGACGTTTTAATATGGTGTACAGGGTGGACTCTGACAGTTCCATATAGGGCTTCATATCCTTGATGATCTTATAGCCATAGGAGTCTTCGTCTTTGATGGCCGCCAGAACGCACACATCCAAAAGACCGCGCTTTAACTGAATGTCCATACCATACCTCCTCTCGTGTAATACATCGTATCACGAAGTATTGTAGTTGTCAAGGGTTTTTTGTATTTTTTGGAATATTGGGTTTGACAGAACCGGGATTCTGATTTACAATAGTGCCGATATGAAGAACCCTTGCCGCGCCAGATTTTTGGCGCGATCATTACGAAATGAGAGAGGTATTGTCCTATGGCAAAAACAACATTCATCGCAGCCGGTGATGCATTTGCCACCAAACGGCTTCCCAAAGGCGGCTACGAAGGCTTTGACGAAATTCAGGCCTGCGTGAAGGCCCACGATGTGGCATTTTTGAACCTGGAAAGCACCTTCCACGATCGGGAAGGCATTCCTGCTGCCATCAGCGGCGGCACCTGGGCTATGTCTGACCCCCGTATTTTGGACGATATGAAGGAATACGGCTTTAACCTTTTCAACACCGCCAACAACCACTCCTGCGACTACAGCCAGAGCGGCGTGCTGGCAACCATCAAGCATTTGCAGGATCGGGATATGATCTTTGCCGGCACCGGCAAGGATTTGGGCGATGCCTCCAAGGCTTGCTATATTGAGACCAAGCACGCTCGGGTGGCGATGCTTGCCTGCAATTCCTCCGGCAATGACTCTGCCCGGGCCGGCGCACAGACCGAGGATCTGCCCGGCCGTCCCGGCGCAAATCCTATGCGCTGTCTGAAGCGTTTCCACGTAGACCAGAAACATTTTGATATGGTCAAGGAACTTGCAGAAGTGACGATGATCAACGCCTCTGCCGAGCGCAGCATTGAACTTGGCTACTCCGCCCCCTATCCCGAGGGTCAGTTCCCCTTTGGCGGCAGCCGTTTCATTCTGGACGATCATAACTGGGTGGAGACCGTTCCCCACAAGGGTGATATGGAGCGTATGATCGCCCGGATCAAAGAGGCCAAGAAGCAGGCGGACATCGTCCTCGTCAGCATCCACAGCCATTACTATGACGAGCGGCAGACCAACATTCCCTCCCGATTTATCGAGACTTTTGCCCGTAACTGCATCGATGCCGGCGCGGATGTGATCATTGGTCACGGTCCTCACGAATTGCAGGGCATTGAGAAGTACAAAGACGGTTTGATTTTCTACTCCATCGGCAACTACATATTCGAGACCGAGACCGTGGAATATCAACCTTGGGACGCCTATGTGAACAAGGGCTACAGCCCCGATATGAAGGTGGGCGAGTATATGGATCTGCGCTCTAAAAACGGCACTGCCGGCTACGGCGTTTTGCCCGAAATTTGGAACTCTGTGATGGCCGCCTGGACCGTGGAAGACGGCAAGATCACCGAGGTACAACTGTACCCCGTGACCCTGAATATGGAAAAAACCAGAAGTCAGAAGGGTCGCCCGGTTATGAACAAGAGCGAAGAGACTCTGAAATACTTGGCGGAACTTTCCCAGCCCTACGGCACGAAAATTGAAATCAAAGACGGCGTAGGCTACATTCGTTTTTAAGGAGAAAGAAAAATGTATCAGACAATTATCGAAAAGGCTGAGTCAGTTACTCCCGAAATGATCGCATACCGCAGAGACTTCCATAAGTACGCAGAAAGCGGCTGGCTGGAAATGCGCACCGCTTCCATCATCGCAAGACGCCTGACCGATTTGGGTTATGAAGTGCTGATGGGCGCAGATGTTTGCAAGACCGATGCCCGTTTGGGTCTTCCCTCCGAAGAGGTTTTGGAGAAGAACTACAACCGTGCCATTGAACAGGGCGCTGACCCGGAATTTGTAAAAGCCACCCGTGGCGGCTACACCGGTGTGATCGGTATTCTCCGTTGCGGCGAAGGTCCTACGGTGGCTATGCGTTTTGACATTGACGCACTGGGCGTGAACGAATCTATGGACAAGGACCATTTCCCTGCAAAAGAGGGTTTTGCCTCTGTGAATGCCGGCACTATGCACGCCTGCGGACACGATGGCCACGCCGCCTCCGGTCTGGGCGTTGCGTCGGTACTGATGGACATCAAGGACCATCTGCACGGCACGGTCAAGTTGATCTTCCAGCCCGGTGAAGAGGGTCTGCGTGGTGCAAAGTCCATTGTGGAAGCAGGTCACTTGGATGATGTGGACTTTTTCCTCGCCAGCCACACCACCGGTCTGGGCGCAGAAAGCAGCGATGTTACCCCCGGCTCTCACGGTTGTCTGGCCTCCTTTAAGTACGATGTTACATTCC
Organism: Oscillospiraceae bacterium; assembly: GCA_017399325.1. Lineage (GTDB taxonomy): Bacteria > Bacillota > Clostridia > Oscillospirales > Oscillospiraceae > Faecousia. Next base: position 1,745 of record JAFQDY010000233.1, on the reverse strand, counting down.
GCGGTTTGGCTGCCCACGCCGGTGGCGCTCCCCACCTGGGCAAAAACGCATTGCTGGCTGCAGCCGCTGCGGTCACCAATTTGTACGCAATTCCCCGCCACAGCGCTGGCGCAAGCCGTATCAATGTAGGCAGACTGATTGCAGGCAGCGGCCGGAATGTGATCGCCGACGAAGCCTTTATGGAAATGGAAGTCCGGGGCGAAACGACCGAAATCAACGAGTATATGAGCGCTTACGCTCTGCGCGTATTGGAAAACTGCGCGGCTATGCACGACTGCACTGTGGAAATCAAACTGATGGGCGCGGCAGAAGGCTTGGTCAGCGATATGCCGCTGATGGAGAGAGTCGCCGATGTCTGCGGCAACAAGATGGGTATGAAAGTTTCCAGTATGTTGTCCGTAAAACTGGGTGGCAGCGAAGATGTTTCCTATATGGTCAACCGGGTGCAAAGCCACGGCGGTCAGGGCGTGTTTATGCGCGTCCGCAGCGCCGTAACCTCCGGCAATCACAAGCGGGACTATGACTTCGATGAAAGTTATATGACCAAGGCTGTAAAAGCATTCTGCGGTATGGTTTACGATTTATTGAAATAAAATTTAAAAAGCCAGCAACGCCAGTCTGCAGACTGGCGTTGCTTTTTGTTTTGCATTTACTTGCGCTTTATGCAAACCTGCGCTATAATGGAGGCAATGGGAGGTGCATCTATGGAACTGCAGCAATTAAAATACTTTAAGACCGTGGCCCATATTGGCAAAATATCCGAGGCGGCAGAGGAACTTTTTATCTCCGCGCCGGCGTTAAGTACATCCATATCCCGGCTGGAAAAAGAACTGGGTATGAATCTCTTCGACCGAAGCAGCAACCGCATCGTCCTCAACGCCCAGGGACAGATTTTTCTGAAATATGTGAATCAGGTGTTTGCCAGTCTGGACAGCGCCAAGCAGGAGTTGCAGCAAAGCGTCCTGCACCACGGCCCTCACATCTCCCTTGCCAGCATCAACTCACTGATGTGGGTGAATCTGATCGCGGCCTTCACTTCGGAACATTCCCAGTTCACCCTGTCCTGTTCCGGCACTTCTATTTCCAAACTGGCAGAAGACGGACTGGCCACCCAGCATCAATTTTTGCTGGCATATGAATGTGAAATTCCGCCTGCCTACGAAGAAAAACTAGACAGCATCTTCTTATTTCAGGCGACCCCCTCGGTGATGCTCTACAAGGATCACCCTTTGACGCAAAGAAAGTCACTGGATATACAGGATCTGGCAGAAGAGCGACTTTTTCTGACAATGCCCGACTCTTCTATGTACAGTCGGCTGCAGAAACTGTTTGCCCTGTGTGACCTGCCTTTCCCTGCTGACCAAAGTTATTCTTTTCTTGTCCGACAAAAAATGGTGGCAGAGAATCAAGGCATCTCTTTCTTTACCAAGCATCCCGGCTACAACGCCCATCCCAACCTTCGCTATATTCCTCTGAACGATCCCTTTGAACCGTGGAACGCCCGGCTGTACTGGCGCAAGGACCGTCCTCTTACCGAAGATGAGAAAGCATTCCGGGACTTCACCCAGCAGTTCTATCAGGAGTTGCATTAAGTCTATGTTATGCTCCGCTAACGAACCCGATATTGCTTAACACCTGCTTGCAGTGCTATACTGATGTAAAAATCAGTCGCAAGAGGTGTTGTATTATGAAATTAAACAGATCCCGGCTGGACTACAAATGGGTGATATTGGTCGTTTGCTTTT
>JAFQDY010000023.1 GCA_017399325.1 Oscillospiraceae bacterium | reverse complement strand
CATTCTGGACGCAATGGGTGGCGACAACGCGCCGAAGGCAACGGTTTTGGGCGCATTGCAGGCTGTCCGTGATTTTGGCAGCAAGATCGCTTTGGTTGGCAAATCCGAAGAAATCCTGCTAGTTTTGAAAGAAGAGGGCATCGACGCCCTGCCTGCAGGATTAGAGATCGTCCACGCCGAGCAGGTGGTGGATGCCCACGAAGACCCCACATCGGCAGTACGCAAACAGAAAAATTCCTCTATGATGGTGGCATTGAAAATGCTGGCCGACGGGGAAGGCGACGCGGTGATCTCCGCCGGTTCTACCGGCGCGCTGCTCACAGGTGCAACTTTGATCGTCAAGCGGGTGAAAGGCATTCGCCGGGCGGCTATGGGGCCTGTGATGCCCAATAAAGCCGGCGGCAAAACCGTCATTCTGGACTGTGGCGCCAATGCGGAATGTACGCCGGAATTTCTGTTGCAGTTTGCTTTGGTAGGTTCTTTGTACGCCAAAGCGTATTTAGGCGTTGAAGATCCCAAAGTGGGACTTCTGAACATCGGCGCGGAAGAATCTAAAGGCACGCCCCTGCAAAAAGAAGCCTTTGAACTGCTGAAACAGGCCAGCGAAAAGGGCCTGATCAACTTTGTGGGCAATGCCGAGGCAAGAGACGTGCCTTTGGGAATGGTAGACGTGGTGGTCTGCGACGGTTTTTCCGGCAATGTGCTGCTCAAGTCCATCGAAGGCACTGCTATGTTTGTGGGCAGTCTGATGAAGCACAAGATCTTCAAGCGCAGTTTCCTGTCCAAGATCGGCTATTTGTTCTGCAAGCCCGGGGTGGAAGAAGTGATGGGAATGCTGGATTACCGCACCATCGGCGGCACCCAGTTTTTGGGCATTACCAAGCCTGTCATCAAGGCCCACGGCGCGTCCGATGCGCTGGCTTTCCGCAATGCGGTACGGCAGGCTATGGATGCCGCTAAGACAGATTTCTCTGCCGAGTTGGAAAAAGGCCTTGCGGCATTGGCAGAAAAGGAGTCTGCGGATGATTAAGGATTTGGAAGCGGCAATCGGCTACCGATTCCGGAATATAACGCTGCTGCAAAATGCGCTGGCCCACTCGTCCTATGCCAATGAGCAGTGGCACAACAGCCTGAAAAGCAATGAGCGGTTGGAGTTTTTGGGCGATTCCATTTTGGGAATGGTGGTGGCAGAACATTTGTACCACAATTTCCCGGACCGCCCGGAAGGCGATCTGACCCGTATGCGGGCGGATATGGTCTGCGAAAAGAGCCTTGCCCAAATTGCCGAACGGATCGATCTGGGCAAGTATCTGCTGCTGGGCAACGGCGAGGAGCAAAACGGCGGCAGAAATCGCGTGTCCATTCTCTCCGATGCGGTGGAGGCGGTGTTGGCTGCTTGCTATTTAGACGGCGGTATGGAAGCGGCGGTGCAATTTATCCACCGGTTCGTGCTGTGCAATGTGCCTGCAGCGGAAATGAAAAATGTGGACTACAAGACCGCTTTGCAGGAACTGGTCCAGCAGAAGAAAAATCAGCAGATCAGTTACCGGCTGATCGGTGAAAAAGGACCTGACCACGATAAGTCGTTTTTCGTGGAAGTGGCGCTGAACGGAACTGTGCTGGGTAAAGGCACAGGCTCCAGCAAGAAACGGGCAGAGCAGGATGCGGCCCGGGTCGCCATTGAAACACTGAAAAAATAAACGGAATAATCCCTCCCGGGTATGGAAAAAATACCACGGGAGGGATTTTTTATGACGGAAAAAGAATACGGAAAACTGATAAAAGAGATGTCGCCCCGTTCACCCATCAAAAAAGATTGTTTCAATGCTTTTTGGATCGGCGGGCTGATCTGCGTCATCGGGCAGGCATTTATGAACGGATACGAGGCGCTGGGCCTTGACAAGCAGAATGCCGGTATGGCCACATCTATGACCTTGGTGGTGATCTCAGCCCTGCTCACAGGCCTTAGCCTGTACGACGACATCGCCAAACACGCCGGCGCGGGAACACTAGTGCCCATCACCGGCTTTGCCAACTCCATCGTTGCCCCCGCCGTGGAATTCAAAACCGAAGGATTCGTGCTGGGAATGGCGGCAAAAATGTTCTCAATTGCCGGCCCGGTTATCGTGTATGGTGTTTCTGCCTCGGTGATTTACGGTCTCATTTATTGGATAACCACATTATTTTAACGGGCGACCACAGGTCGTCCCTACAACAAAAAGGCTTGACCATATCGGTCAAGCTTTTTTGATGCTTTTCGCAGAAAATCTTTATGAAATGTTCTTAATTTCTTAATTTTTATGGCAGTTTGGTGTTGTAAAATGATTTTATCATACTGGAAGGGTCTGTAAAAATGCAGGGACTTGAACCAAAAAGTGCATACGGCGGGCGGCAGCAGACCGTCTTTAGAAGGTACGAACTGAAGTATCTTCTAAGCGAAAGGCAGAAGCAGAAGATTCTTTTCGCCATGGAAGCCTTTATGCAGCCGGACAGGTACGGCCAAACCACAGTCCGCAATCTTTATTACGACACAGACAACTACCTGCTGATTCGCCGCTCGGTGGAAAAGCCGGCGTATAAAGAGAAATTGCGCATCCGCAGTTACAGCCAAGCGACCGCGGACGACACCGTGTTTGTGGAACTGAAAAAGAAGTACGAAAACGTGGTATATAAACGCAGAATTCCCATGCAGAACAAAGAGGTCATGAAGTGGCTGGCAGGGGAGCAGCACTCGGATAACCCAACCCAGATCGCGGAGGAAATCGACTATTTCCTGTCTTTTTACGGCGCGCTTGCCCCTAAGGTGTTTCTTTCTTACCGGCGGCAGGCCTACTATGCCAAAGACGGCTCGGATTTTCGCATAACCTTCGACGATCAAATCCTTTGCAGACAGACGGATTTATCTCTCCAATCGGATGTGTACGGAACAGAAATTCTTCCGGCTGGACAGGTCTTGATGGAGATCAAATGCAGCGGCGGAATTCCTCTTTGGCTGACTAAGGTTTTGTCAGAAGAAAAAATATACAAAACATCTTTTTCCAAATACGGCACGGCGTACAAAACGCTGATCTTCCCCCAAAACCACAAAATGAACGCCTATCAAATGGCAGAGGTGAATGTAAATGTTTGAAAAATTGTTTAAAGGCTTATTTGATTCCGATTTGACGGCCCGTATCAGTGTGGCAAACTTTTTGCTGTGCCTGGGGGTGTCCCTTGTCATTGGTTTGCTGCTGGCGTTTGCCTATATGTACCGCACCCGTTACACAAAAAGTTTTGTGGTAACGCTGGCGCTTTTGCCTGCGGTGGTGTGCGTCGTGATCATGATGGTCAACGGCAATGTGGGCGCAGGCGTTGCAGTGGCAGGCGCGTTCAGCCTTGTTCGCTTCCGCAGCGTTCCCGGTACGGCAAAAGAGATCTGCACCCTGTTTTTGGCTATGGGCGCAGGCCTGATCGCAGGTATGGGCTACTTAGGGTTTGCGGTGCTGTTTGCGGCCTTGATGGGGCTTGTGTTTGTTTTGTATAACCGCCTTGACTTCGGGGCGAAAAAGAATGCCGCCACCTTTAAGGTGCTGACGGTTACCATTCCGGAAGACCTGGATTACACAGGAATTTTTGACGATGTTTTTGCACAATTCACCACTTCCTGCGACCTGATCAGCGTAAAAAGCACCAATATGGGCAGTTTGTTTCGCTTGACTTACAATGTTATGCTCCGCGATCACGCCCGGGAAAAGGAAATGATCGACAAGATCCGCTGCAGAAACGGCAATCTGGAAATTTCTCTGTCTAATCAGCCGACAGTTGGTACAGAATTGTAATGAGGTGATAACAATGAAACGCATTTTTGCGAGCCTTTTGGTTCTGACCCTGGCGGTTTGTCTGTTTGCCGGTTGCGGGCAGAAAAAACAACCCGACACCCCGAATGCAAACAATAATGGGACATCTGCAGGCGATTCCAACCAGAACACAAACGATACCACCGACACAAATACCAACGCAAACCCCGTGGAGGTAGATTTTTCTAAAACTGACGGGGATATGTTTACTGACCGGGACAGGAAAACGGCATATGACGCGAACAAAGCGGTTGCGATCCGATTGAACGGAAACAGCGCAACGGCCAGTTCCGATTCTGTGAAGATCTCCGGCTCTAAAGTGACCATCACCGAGGAGGCCACCTATGTGATTTCCGGGGAGTTGACCGACGGTATGCTGATCGTGGATGCCGATGACAAGGACAAAGTCCAACTGGTTTTTGCCGGCGTCAATATCATCAGCAAGACTTCCGCGGCACTGTATGTTCTGGAAGCGGACAAGGTGTTTGTGACCCTTGCTGCGGGTACGGAAAATACCCTTGCCAATGGCGGCAGTTTTACCGCCATCGACGATGACAACATTGACGGAGCGCTCTTTTCCAAGCAGGATCTGACATTAAACGGCGCAGGCGCGCTGACCGTTACTTCCCCGGCAGGACACGGCATCGTCTGCAAAGACGATCTGGTGATCACAGGCGGTAACTATGTTGTGAATGCCGCATCCCACGGCCTGGATGCCAACGACAGCGTGAGAATTACCGGCGCTGCCATAAACATTGACGCAGGCAAGGATGCCATTCACGCAGAAAATGACGAGGACGCAGTAAAAGGCTTTGTCTACATTTCCGGCGGTGCAGTAAAAGGGGAATCGGAAGGCGACGGCATTTCCGCCGGCGCATATATGCAAATTGCAGACGGCACCATCGATTTACTGGTTGGCGGCGGTAGCGAAAACGGCGAAAAGGAGCACTCGGATTCTTTCGGCGGATTTATGGGCGGCGGACAAGGTGGAATGCGGCCAAGACAAACCCAGACAAGTACGACGCAATCCGGCACAAGTATGAAAGGCCTGAAAGCCACCACCGGCTTACTGGTTTCCGGCGGCAACATCACGGTGGATTCTGCTGACGATGCGTTGCACTCCGATGCATCCCTGATTATCAACGGAGGAACATTTACCCTGGCATCGGGTGACGATGCCATCCACGCGGAAGAAACCTTGACCGTTACCGCAGGCAAAATCGATATTTCTGCCAGTTACGAAGGTTTGGAAGCCCTGCACATCGATATACAAGGGGGTAACATCAAACTCAAAGCCACAGATGATGGCCTGAACGCCGCAGGCGGCACAGACCAAAGCGGCGCAACAGGCGGCCGGGACGGTATGTTCGGTGGCGGAAAACCCGGTGGAATGGGTGGTTTCGGCGGAATGTCAGCCAATTCGGGTGGTAGTATTAAAATTTCCGGCGGCACGATCTATATCAATGCCTCCGGCGACGGCATCGATGCCAACGGAACATTGGAGATCTCCGGCGGTCACACCACAGTTACCGGCCCCACACAGGGTGATACCGCAACGCTGGACTATGACAAAACCGGCGTGATTACCGGTGGTACGTTTATCGGCACAGGCTCGACTATGATGGCCCAAGGTTTTAGCGATTCTGCCCAAGGTGTGATCGCCATCAATGCGGGAAATCAAGGGGCAAACACCCAGATTACACTAAAAGATGCCAAGGGCAATGTGATTATTTCCCATAAACCGGAACTGGACTTTGCGGTGGTAATCCTTTCCACCCCGGAACTTGTAAAAGGCGAAACATACACCATTGCGGTAGGTTCCCGATCCGGCGAAGTGGAAGCAAATTGATACAACAAAAAGGCTTGGCCAACCGGTCAAGCCTTTTGTTCTTCTTTGTCAAATGTATGGATCCAATCTGCTTTCAAGAAGTAGATTAGGAATATGATACTGCTGAGCGCCCAGGTGAGGGGATAGGCCCAGGAAACGGTAGTGAGCCTGTTTACAAAGCGCACCGCAACGGAGATATAAGTGACCCGCACAACGCACCAGCAGATCAGCATAGTGATCATCGGCACGGTAGCCTTGCCTGCACCACGCATCACGCCTGCGATACAGTGGGAGAAAGACAGCAGGAAATAGAACAGGCAGATGGTGCGCATATGGGCCGTTCCGAAGGCAATTGCCTCGGCCGTTTCACTGAACAAACCAATCAGTTTAGGCGCAAACAGATAGGAAAGTCCGCCGATCAGTTCTGCCATCAGACAACTGCATACCACGCCGAAGGCCACGCCCTTTTTCACCCGCGAATGCTGTTTTGCCCCCAAATTCTGTCCCACAAATGTGGACAGGGCCTGTGAGAAGCAGGTAACCGGCAAAAATGCGAACCCCTCCAACTTGGAGTAAGACCCGCAGCCGGCCATAGCCGCTTTGCCGAAACTGTTGATGTTGGTCTGCACAAACACATTGGCAAGGGAGATCACACTGTTTTGCACACCGGAGGGCAGACCGTAACGAATGATCTGCGCAAGACTTTCCTTATTGAAACGGATTTGACGAATGTTGACCCGATAGGGCGCGTCCACCCGCAAAAGAAGCCGCAGGCACAGCAAAGCGCTGAGGCCTTGGGAAATAGTGGTGGCAATGGCTGCAGACCCCACGCCGAATCCCAATACCGCCACGAACAGCATATCCAAAACGATGTTGACAAATGTGGAGAGGATCAGGTAGTAAAGGGGGTGCTTGCTGTCACCAACCGCGTGAAGAATGCCCACAAAAATGTTGTACATCACGACAAAGATCGCGCCAAAGAAGTAATAGCGGAAATAGGTGATGGATTGGGGAAGTACTTCCGCAGGCGTTCCCATCCATTTCAAAATGGTGGGCGTCAAGGCAACGCCCGCTACGGTCAGCACAAGGCCGGTCACCAAGCCGAATGCAATGGCGGTGTGAATGGCCTTGCTCATGGAGCCGTACTGTTTTGCGCCAAAGGTCTTGGCGATCACAACACCTGCGCCCATAGCCAGACCGTTGAAGAAACTGACCATCATAAAGATCAGACTGCCGGAGGAACTGACCGCGGCCAGGGCATCGTCGCCGATGTAGTTGCCAACACACCAGGCATCAAAGGTGTTGTAAAGTTGCTGGAACACATTGCCCAGAAATAATGGCATTGCAAAAAACAGCATTGCCTTCCAAATAGAACCTTCCGTGAGTGCGTGTTGTTTCGCCCGCAAAGCAAGCCCCTCCTTTCTGACAAACTGCGTCCATTATACCACAGAAGATACTGAATGCAAACGGTTTTGCAACAAACTGAAAGAATATCCCCCCGGGGGGCTTACAAAAATCCGGAAAAAGTGCTATAATGCCTAAAAATGATGTGTACGGAGAAACAAAATCCCATGGACCATATGCAGCAATTGCAAAAACGGAACAGACGAAACACCATTGTGATCATCGCAATGGTGTTATCCGTGCTTGTAGTCGGTATTGCCTGCCTGTTTTTAGGCTCGTCCAAAATGACATTCGGCGAAGCGCTGGATGCGCTGCTTGGCGGCGGCACAAACGCCCAAAGCCGTATTATCTGGCGTATTCGCGTGCCAAGAGTGCTGGCGGCCATCATTGCCGGCGCAGGCCTTTCCGTGGCGGGGCTTGTGATGCAGACCACTATGAACAACTCTATGGCATCGCCCTCTACATTGGGCGTTTCCAATGCGGCGGTGTTCGGCGCAAATTTGTCCATTATCGCCTTT
>JAFQDY010000232.1 GCA_017399325.1 Oscillospiraceae bacterium | reverse complement strand
TGATGGTGGCCACCAGTTTTTGAACTGGTGGCGCGTTATGCCACTGGCATAACGCAATTATTTCTTCGAATCTCCTTCCTCCAAACAAAAAGCCCACCCTGACGGGTGGACTTTCCGTTTGGTGGACCTGAGGAGATTCGAACTCCCGACCCCCACAATGCGAATGTGGTGCGCTCCCAACTGCGCTACAGGCCCATAGTTCCACTGCTGATTATAATGACTAGTGAATGGTTTGTCAAACCATTTTAAGGGTAAATCAATAAATTTTCATTGCAAATTCCCTGAAAAAAGGCTATGATATTAGAAAACAAGCCGGATAAAAGAGGTGATTGTATGGACATATTGGAAGCCCGGGAAGAATACATAAAGGCTAGACGCCTTGCCTATAAAGAAATTCGCGAAATGCGCGCGGTGGGAAAGGACACAGAACCTGCCGTGTTGGACGACATTTTAGGCGAAAACTACACCGGTTCAACCGTAGATTTGGGAATCGTGAATGTAGCGGCTGATCGCATCGTCGGCACAAAATCCGCAGGCCGCGTTGCGGCTTTTTCCCCGAATTTTATGCCCTTGCTTGACCCGGAAACGGAGTTTGCCCAGAAATGGATCAATCTCTGCGCGGACCATATGTCCGACGAGGGGATCCGCGACCCCATTGTCTGCTATGAATACTTAGGTAAATTCTATATCCAAGAGGGCAATAAGCGGGTCAGCGTGCTGAAATATTTCGGCGCCAGCCAAATTCCCGGCGTTGTCTACCGGATTATGCCGGAAGAAAGCGACGAACCCCATATCAAGGCGTATTTTGAATTCCTGGAATTTTATAAAGCCACGGGTCTTTACGATGTTCTGTTCCGCCAGCCGGGCGATTATGAAAAACTTTTGTCCCACCTGGGTAAAGATTTGGAAGAAGTCTGGACAGAAGACGAAAGACGCACATTCCGGGCATACTTCCGCTATTTCAAAGAGGCGTTCTACGATCTGCGCGGCAACAAACTGGACATTTTGCCGGAAGAAGCGTTGCTTTTGTGGCTGAAGGTCTATCCCTTCCGGGACTTGGGCGAAAAAACTTCCGAGGAGATCAAGCATGCGCTTTCTGCCCTGTGGTCGAATCTGGTATCTGTTTCTCAGGAAAGCCCTGTGCAGATGGATACTGTGTCCAACGCACAGGAAAAGGGAAGTCTGTTAAGTCTTCTGTTGCCCATTGCACCGGCTCATTTGAATGTGGCGCTGATCTACCAACTCAATCCCACTACAAGTGAGTGGGCTAAGGGCCACTGGGAAGGTGCAGAGCATGTGCAGAAAGTCCTCGGTGACAAGGTAACCGTGCGCCATTATTACAATGCAGACTCGCCGGAAGAGGCAGAAATGCTGATGGAGCAGGCAGTTGCAGATGGCGCAGATGTAGTGTTTTCCACAACGCCGAAATTGAGCCGGCCCACCTTGAAACTGGCGGTGAAATATCCCCGCGTCCGTTTCTTAAACTGCTCTGTGGATGCGCCCTATTCCAGCGTGCGCACCTACTACAGCCGTGTGTTCGAGGGTAAATTCATCACCGGCGCCATCGCCGGCGCTATGGCCAACAATGACCGGATCGGCTATATCGGCTCCTATCCCATTTTCGGTGTGCCTACCGCCATCAATGCCTTTGCGTTGGGCGCGCAACTGACCAACCCCCGGGCAAGGATTTGCCTGCGGTGGTCTTGTCTGGGCGGTGATCCGGTGCGGGACTTTATCGAAAGTGGAATCTATGTTATTTCCAACCGTGACGTACCGACGCCCGATAAGAAGTACTTGGAATACGGCACATTCGGCACATATATGGTAGAAGACGGCGTTCTGTATCCCTTGGGTTCTCCCATTTGGTTGTGGGGCAACTTCTATGAAAATGTGATCCGCTCCATTTTGGGCGGCACTTGGGAAAAGGGCAAGAACAATATGCGCGCCGTAAACTACTGGTGGGGTATGGACAGCGATGTGATCGATGTGAACCTTGCCGACAGTTTGCCTGACGGACTTTTGCAGTTGTGCAATATTCTCCGGGAGGGTCTGAAAGCGGGCACATTAGAGCCGTTCCAGCGGCGAGTGGTTACACAGGATGGCCGTGTGATCAACACCGGCGACCGGATCGTGTCTCCGGAGGAACTGCTCCATATGGACTGGCTTTGTGACAATGTGGACGGCTATATCCCGTCCTTTGACCAGATCGCACCCTTTGCCAAAGATATGGTTCGTGAGTTGGGCATCTATCGGGATACGATCCCCGTGGAAAAGGAGGGAACACTATGAAGATTCTCGCCTTGTCCGATGTGGAATGCAAAGCCTTTTATGATTACTATATGCCCGGCCGCTTTGATGATTACGACTTGATCATCTCCTGCGGCGACCTGAAACCTCAGTACCTGTCCTTTATTGTAACAATGACCCGTGTGCCGCTTCTGTATGTCCACGGCAACCACGACGAGCGCTACGAGAAGATTCCTCCCGAAGGGTGCGATTGCATTGAGGACAAACTGGTGGTTTACAAGGGCCTGCGGATTCTCGGTTTGGGCGGCTGCCGCCAGTACCGGCCCGGCGCCCATCAGTATACGGAAGCGGAAATGCGCTGGCGCATCTTTAAATTAAAGTGGAAGATCCGCAAACACAAGGGCGTGGATATTGTGGTCTCCCACGCGCCCTTAGAGGGGATAGGGGACGGAGAAGACTATGCCCACCGCGGTTTCGGCGCATTTTTGGACTTTGTGGACAAGTACAAGCCAAAATACTGGATCCACGGCCATGTGCATATGAACTATAACCTCGATAATGTGCGGGAGCGGGAATACAACGGCACAAAGGTGATCAATGCCTACGAGCGTTATGTTTTGGACATTCCCCAGCCTGAGATCACCCCAACTGCAAAAACAGGGGATATTGATTACAGTTATTACAAGTGAGAAGGAAATAGCCTTATGACACGATTTTTTGTATCGCCGGAGCAGATGCAATCCCAATTTTTGGTACTGAACGGTGAAAATGCCGCCCATGCAAAGGTGCTGCGGCTGAAAGCCGGCGAGCAAGTGCTTGTCTGCGATGGCGCAGGCAACGAGTGCGAATGCACCATCAGCGATGTGAGCCCAAACCAGATCAGTCTTGTTGTAAATAGCCGCCGGGAATCTTCTTCCGAAGCAATGGTAAAAGCAAGCGTCTATATGGCTTTCTCAAAGGGCGATAAACTGGAGCATGTGATCCAAAAAGCCACGGAGTTGGGCGCATATGAAATCGTGGCATTCCCCAGCAAACGCTGTGTTTCCCGTCCCGACGATAAGAGCCTTGCCAAAAAGTTGGAGCGGTGGCAAAAAATTGCGGCCTCCGCAGCAGAACAGTCTGGCAGAGGCCGGATCCCACAGGTGGTGGTGGTCAGCAGTTATAAAGACGCTTTGGTTCGCGCATCCAATGCGGACAAAGCGATCTTGTTTTATGAAAACGAGCAGGCGACCACACTAAAAATGGCCTTGTCAGATAGCCGCTACAGTTCTATCAGCCTGCTCACCGGCCCCGAGGGCGGCTTAGAACCGGAGGAAGTGGAGCAGGCCAAATCTTACGGTCTGTCCGTTTGCACCCTTGGGAAACGGATCCTGCGTTGTGAGACGGCGCCCCTGTGCGCCCTGTCCGCGGTGATGTATGATAGCGGTGAGTTTTAATTATTTGTGGTATTTGCTGCCGGCCTGAATGGATTCAGCGCGATACAGTTGTTCCAGAACCATGACCCTTGCCAGGTGATGGGGGAATGTCATCGGACTCATAGAAAGTCTGAAGTCTGCCATCTGTTTTAACCGGTTTGCCATACCGAATGAAGAACCGATCAGAAAGCAGACACTGCTTTTTCCGGACACTTTCGCGGATTTGATCTTGTCTGCAAGGTCTTCGGAGGATAGCATTTTTCCTTCCGGTGTCAGCACACAAAACCACGCGCCTTTTGGAATTTTAGCGATAATGGTATCTGCTTCTTTTTCCAAGGCAGCGGAAATTTCGGCAGGGGAGGGCTCGTCCGGCAGCCGCACTTCCGGGAGTTCGATCAAGCGAAACTGGCAGTAGCCCTTCATTCGTTTTTCGTATTCTGCAGCGGCAGACAGATAAAATTTCTCTTTCAGTTTGCCCATGGCGATCAGTGTCATTTCAAACATAAAATCACTCCTTTTTCATAGTATACCATGGGAGCATCATTTTTTCTACAAAAAACCGAGCCGATGGCAGTCCACCGGCCCGGTTTTATCATTTTTTCTTTTG
>JAFQDY010000231.1 GCA_017399325.1 Oscillospiraceae bacterium | reverse complement strand
TGGCAAGGGGCGTCTGAGGAATGGCCCGGGGAATGGAAAGTTCCGAGCCGAACAGGGTGCCGCAAACTTCCACGCCGCTTGCCCCCGGCAGAACCATAGCCCGGGTGTGTTCATCCATCAGCACCCACAGGCTCACAGAGCGAAACAGTTCGTTGCCCTGTTCGTCCCTGGCAACTGCTGCCCGGGGATATGCCACACGGGTGGTGGGCATAGGCCAGGTCTCCACAGTGATGACCTCTCCCTGCCTGGGCAGACGGGCCACTTCCACTTTGGTGCGGGTGACCGCCCAAAACAGGCCCTTTTCCGAAAGGGTCTCCCGGTCAGCGCCCAAAAGACGGCAATGGCCGCCTGCGGCCTCCTGAATGAAATACAACAAGGCCGCAGGTCTTGCCCGATCAAATCGGTCGGCGTGGATCTGAGAAACGGTGAAATCCTGCGTAAAAACACTCTGCATATCCTATTCTCCTTCACGGAAAGTAAGGGTGATGGGGATCTTTTTGGCGGCCAGATAAATGACCACTTCCAAAGGCTGATTTTCGGGAAGGTTTTCCAGCATAATGGAAAGCATACCGGTGGTGCTGACAGCCGTACCGTTCAAAGAGATCAGCACATCGCCGGGGACGATGCCCAGCCGCTCAGCCACGCTGCCCGGTTCTACGTGGTTGATGTAAAGACCTGCCGGCAGGCGGTGGAGATACTGATAGGTGATGTCCATGCTCTGACAGGAAAAACCCAGCCTGCCGCCGGTGGTCTTGGAAGAATTCTCCGTGGTGGATTGGGTAAAGGAGATGGGCGGGGCTTTTTTCTCCTGCAGATGGGCGCCCAGAATACTCAGGGCGCTGACCAATCCCCCTATGAAGATCACGCAGATAAACAGCGCCGCGATGGGGCCTGTGCGCCTGGGTTTGGGGCTGGCCGTGCCGGTGCGATATTCATTTGGGTTTGTAATCTCTTCCATAACAACCTCAAAATCAGCCTACCAAAGGCAAAGTGAATGTAAATTCCGTCCGGCCGTCCCGGCTGGTCACAGAAATGTCCTCGCCGTGGCGGCAGATCAGCGTTTTTACAATGTATAAGCCAAGCCCCCAGCCGTCCCGGTTTTCGGTCCGGCTTTTGTCCAGTTTGTGGAACCGGTCAAACAGAAGGGGCAGTTCGTCGGCGGGAATGGTGTCGCCTTCGTTGGCAACGGAAACAAAGACCTTGCTGTCCCCTTCCCGAATGGACAAAGACAGAGTCTTGCCGCTGTGGCAGAACTTCACGCCGTTGTCCACAAGGTTGTAGATCACCTGTGTGATGGCGTCCGGGTCTGCCCAGGCGTAGACCGGATCTTCCGGCAGATCCACTTCCACATTCAAGTTTTTCTCGGTGATCTTCTGCTCAAAGGTGATCAGCACCTGACCGGCGCATTCGCAAATGTCAAAGCGCTGGAGTTTTTCCGCGGGAATGCCCTCCTGACCCTGCATACGGGAGATGTCCAGCATACTGCGCACCAGCCGGCTTAACCGCTTGGTCTCGTCGGAGACCATCTGCATATAATGGGTGTGGCGCTCTTCCGGGATCGTGCCGTCCAGCATACCGTCTAAGTAGCCGGAGATGGTGGTCATAGGGGTCTTCAGTTCGTGGGATACGTTGGCCACGAACTCGTTGCGGCGGTATTCGCTTTTCTGCAGGCGCTCGGCCATATTGTTGAACGCCAGCGCCAGGTCCTGCACTTCCTGGGGAGAGTTTTTGTAAACGGTGACCCGGGATTCCAACTTGCCGTGGCCGAAATCGTTGGCGGCCTTTGCCAGTTCCTGCAAAGGCGAAGCCTGCCGGCGGGCCAGAATGATAATGGAGATCACCGCCAGCACCACAACCAAAACAGCAACAAAACCGTAAATATCCCCCAGATTTTCAATAAACGCCAGCGCCCGGGAGACCGGGGTGGAGACCACCACAAGGCCTACATTTTTATGGGTAGACTTGTCCACGATGGGCATACCCACCACATAACGGGACTCCTCATAAAGACCTTCCACAGAGCCGGTATCGAATACCATTCCGGTCTCAAAGACCCGCTGCAGATAGGCTTGCCCGATGACCATACCCTGATGGCGGCAGCCCATAGGCGAGTCGGAACACAGTACCAGTTTGCCCCGGGAATCGCAGATGACCGCGTCGGTCTCGCTGATGTGGGTGGCAAGGGACAGGTTCACGAAGAAGTCCTGGGCGGACATAGAACCTTCCGTATAATAGGCGGCCGCCAGACTGGAAATGGTGGACGCCTCGTTTTGCAGGCGCTCCATACTCTGCTTGGTGACGGTGTTGCGCATTAAAGTATGCACCGACGCGCCCACCAGCAGCAGGGCCGCCAGCACGATGATGGCCGCCGGGAAAAATGTCCGAGAGAAAGAGGATTTCATAGTTGCACCTCGTTAAATGCAGAATGCAAAATGCAGTATGCAGAATGAAGGTGTCGCTTCGCGACATATCTCATTTATTATAATCAAAACTGCCGGATAATTCAATAAAAGGGCGAAAAGTTTACAGTTCCGACACAGAAAATGGAAAAGAAAAGCCCTTGCAATTGGAATTTATTGGTGCTATCATAAGGGCATAGCAAAGAAAGAGAGGAAAAACATATGAAAAAACTGCTTGCGATTCTTTTGGTAGCCCTGATGGTTTTGAGCCTGTGCGCCTGCAAGAAGGGTGATAAGGATCAAAACGCTGACAACGGCACCACCCAATCCGAAACCGGCACAACCAACAGCGAAAACACCGAAACTTCTTCCGAAAGCACGGAAGAAAGCACCGAGGGTACTGACGGCACCGACGGCACAGACGAAACCCCCGAAACCCCCAACACCCCCGATACCAACACCAACACCGCCTGCACCCACGAATGGAAGGCAGCCACCTGCACCGCCCCCAAGACCTGCGCCAAGTGCAAAGCCACCGAAGGCAAGGCAGCCGGCCACAGCTGGAAAGACGCAACTTGCCAAGCCCCCAAGACCTGCTCCAAGTGCAACGCCACCGAGGGCAGCAAAATTGCGCACTCTTTGACTGCCACCTGCACCATGTGCGGCCAGGCCAATGCAGGCTTTGTGGCTGTAGACAATGCCCAATGGTCTTTTTTCAAAAACGAGGACGGCAAAATTACCGAGGGCTATTATTCCTTCTATTCCGGTGACGGCGCAAAAATTGCGGAAATCGGCTATACATTCTATCTGTCCTTTGAGAAGTTCGCTCAGGAATATGAAATGACCGTTGACGAAGTCCGCGCAGAGTATGACGGCACAGATATGTGCGAATACATTGATGGCGTTCCCTATGTTTACAACGGCTGGGGTATGGACAATTACAGCAGCCGCCGCTACAAGGAAGAAAACGGCGTTGTAACTGTGGAATTTTTGAGCCTGGACTGGGACGAGAACGACAACGAAGTCTGGACTGTGGCCAAGACGGTTGTGATGAAGCGCACCGGCCTTGCTGAACTGACCATCACTTCCAGTGAGTATGATTCCACCCCTGTGGGCCTGAAACTCACCGGCAAACCCCACGAATACTAAGAACAATAAAAGCGGCGTACCGTTCGGTACGCCGCTTTTATAATAAGGATAAATCGGTTGCCGAGGACTTTACAGCGCCTCGAACTTATAGCCTACGCCCCAGACGGTCTTTACGCTCCACTTGTCGGAGATGTTCTCCAACTTCTCGCGAAGGCGTTTCACATGGACATCCACGGTGCGGGAGTCGCCAAAGTAGTCAAAACCCCACACTTCGTCCAGCAGTTGGTTGCGGGTGTAGACCCGATTGGGGGAAGACGCCAGATAGAACAGCAGTTCCATCTCCTTAGGGGGCGCGTCCACCTTTTTGCCGTCCACCAGCAGTTCAAAGGAGTCCATATCGATGACCAGTTTGTCGAAAGTCAGCCGACGGGCGGGCGCTTCTTCCGCAACTCTGTCGGTACGGCGCAAAACCGCCTCGATGCGGGCAAGGAGTTCTTTCATTTCGAAAGGCTTGGTCACATAATCGTCAGCGCCTGTGCGCAGGCCCATTACCTTGTCGTCGGTCTCGCCCTTGGCAGTGAGCATAATGACGGGGACATTGCTCTCTTCCCGAATGGCTTTGCAGACCGCCCAGCCGTCCATCACAGGCATCATCACATCCAAAAGCACCAGATTGGGCTTGATGGCGCGGAATTTGTCCAGACCTTGACCGCCGTCGGATGCCAGCGTCACCGCATAGCCGCCCTTTTCCAGGTACAGTTGCAGAAGTTCGCGGATGTTGGGGTCGTCTTCCACGATCAAAACAGAAATGGCCATAGGGAAACCTCCTGAAGTTGTGTTTTTCTCTATTATACCGCAAAATCTGCCGTTGCGGTGAACTTTTTGTTAATTCTTTCACCCAAAAATGTTAACAGGCAGGATTTGGCTTGCGTTGGCAGAAAAGCGATGCTATAATGGGAATGCAAAATGCAAAGTGCAAAGTGTAAAATGCAGAATGATCTTGGCTCTCCCTTTGGGGGAGCTGGCAAAAATCTTTGATTTTTGACTGATGAGGTGGAAAATCTTGCAAACACCTCATCCGACCTCGCTATCGCTCGGCCACCTTATCCTTTCGGTATACTTGCCGTCAGGCAAGTATTCCTATTTGTAATCGCTTCGCTACCCTCGAGGGGAAGGCTTATTTCAATTCTCAATTCTAAAGGAGACCAATATGACCACGATTATTGAACTGTTGAAGGCGGTGCTGTTTGGCATCGTGGAGGGCATCACCGAATGGCTGCCTATTTCGTCCACAGGACATATGATCCTGCTGGACAAATTCGTAAAACTGAATGTGACCGATGCCTTTTACGAGATGTTTCAGGTGGTGATCCAGTTGGGCGCGATCTTGGCGGTGATCGTGTTGTTCTTCCAAAAACTCAACCCCTTTAGCCCCAAAAAGGAACTGTCCCAAAAGAAAGACACCTGGAAACTTTGGGCAAAAGTGATTGTGGCGGTTCTGCCCTCGGCGGTGATCGGCCTTTTCCTGGACGACTGGATGGACGAACACCTGTATAACTATGTGGTGGTGGCCATCGCCTTGGTGGTCTACGGCGTGGCGTTTTTGTTTTTGGAGCGGGGCGACAAGGCAAGCCCCATCGACAATGTGTACGCCATCGACTATAAGACCGCCCTGCTCATCGGCGTGTTCCAATGCCTGGCTTTGATTCCCGGCACATCCAGAAGCGGTTCTACCATTCTGGGCGCCATCATTTTGGGTGTGGGTCGGTCTGCAGGCGCAGAGTTCAGTTTCTTTTTGGCGATCCCCACGATGTTGGGCGCAAGCGCGCTGAAACTTTTAAAGTACGCCAAGGAAATTATGGAAGGCGTGGCTGCCGCCCCCAATGGCACGGAGCTGGGCGTGCTGGCAGTGGGCTGCGTGGTGTCCTTTGTGGTGAGCCTGCTGGTGATCAAGGGCCTGATGGAATATGTGCGCAATCACAAATTCTCCGCCTTTGGCGTTTATCGCATCGCTTTGGGCGTCGTGGTGCTGGGCTATTTTGCCATCACAAGTTTTTAGTTTTTAATTCTTAATTAAAAAGCCTTCCTCGATACGAGGAAGGCTTTTGTTATGCGATCAAATTCCGTAGAAGATCCACAGGTAGATATAGGCGGGAATGATGGCCGCCAGGGTGAAGGGAATGCCGATCTTAAAGAAGTCGGAATTCTTCACGGTGTAGCCCTCTTTCCGCAAAATGCCGATGCCGGCGATGTTGGCGGACGCACCGATGGGGGTGATATTGCCGCCCAGCGTTGCGCCGGAGAGCAGGCCGAAATACAGCACAGTGGGGTCAACACCCAACTTGCCGGCAAGTCCTGCGATCACGGGGATCATGGTTGCCACATAGGGAATGTTGTCGATAAATGCGGAGATCAGCACCGATGCCCATACGATCACGGTGTACAGAACGAAGATATTGCCACCGCCTGTTTTTGCCAAAAGGCCGGCTGCCGCATCGATAACGCCCTGCTCGGAAATGCCGCCGATCATCAAAAACAGACCCAAAAGCAGACCGATGGTCTCAAAATCGATCTCTTTCAAAGGCGCGGTGACGGCAGAAACGGCCTTTTTCTTGACAAGGTTATACACAAGACCGATCACCAGCAGCACGCAGCAGATCAGGCCGTTGGTAATGCCCGGTTTGTTGGGGATAAAGGACGCCAGGATCAGCAGAACGATGGTGCCTGTCAGCAAAACGGTAGGCACCAAGTCTGTGACTTTGGTGCGGGATTCTGCCTTGGGGATCGCGCCTTTTTCCTTGCGGAAAATGAACGCCAGAATGATGGCGGACAAAACCGCGCCCAGTTCCACCGCAAAGAACATACCGGGGGCGCCTTTGTACCAGAAGAAGTCGATAAAACTCATATCCAGCGCAGAACCCAGCATAATGGCGGTGGTGTCACCGACCAGTGTGGCAGCACCCTGCAGGTTGGAAGAAACGGCGATGCCGATGATAAAGGGAACGGGGTTGGTGTTCAGTTTCTTGCAGATGGCAAGGGCCACAGGGGCAACCATCAGCACGGTGGCCACATTGTCCACAAATGCGGAAATAAAGCCGGAAAACAAGGACATTGCCACGGCTGCCCACATCACATTGGGCACTTTTTCCATGATCAGGTCAGCAAGGAGTGAGGGCATTTGGCTTTCGATGAACAAAGCCACAAGACCCATTGTGCCGGCGATCATCAGGATCACATTGAAGTCGATGGCGCCAAAGACGTTTTTCAAAGGCAGCATACCGCTGATGATGAACACAAGGGCAGAACCCAGAGCGATATAAGGTCTGTATTTGCTGAATGTCAGCATCAAAACATAGGTCAGTGCAAACAGAATAAGCGCAGGAATCATCATGAAATCTCCTTTTCAGAACCAACGGGGTTGACGATACTGTAACCTACATTCACAAGGTGGTCAGCCACACGTTCCAGACCTGCGATGGCGGAGGCGTAATAGGGGCTGACGGCCATAGAACAATGGCCTTCTGCCAGACGGGCGAAGTGGGCGGCGGTGTATTCCCGCTTCATTTCGTCGATCCGGTCCTCCAAAGTTGCCAGTTCCTGCAAGCGGTCGGTGCTTACGGTATCGAAAGTTTCCTTGGCGATGGCCAGCATATCCATAACCTTGTCGCACATCTTCTTCATATCTGCCTGGCCGACAGCAGAGAAGGCGATCTTCTTGCCTGCCATTTCGGTGGCGATGTCAAAGAAGTTTTCTGCGTGGTCGCCGATACGCTCCAGGTCATTGAGCACGTGGAAGTAAGAACCGATGACCTGCTCGTCGCTGGGGTCTACCGATGCGGACAGTTTGATCAGGAAGCGGGTCAGCGCGCCGTTGGTGAAGTCGATGACGGATTCGTTGTTTGCGATTTGTTCACCCTTGGACAGATCTTCGGTTTCCATAGCCGCAAAGGACAGGCCGATATTTTCTTCCACCAGGCTGAACATATAGTCCATTTCCTTCTTGGCCTGCATCAAAGCAACGGAAGGCAGGGTAATCATACGGTCGTCCACATACTTGAGGGTGAGGGATTCTTCCAGCGTGGGTTTGTCTTTGATCATTCTCTCAGAGAACTTCACAAGGGGCGTTACGAAGGGCAGCAGCAAAGCGGTGGTGCTGATATTGAACAGCACATGGAAGGAAGATACCCGCATTTGCAGGCTCATGGGGTCTGTGCCGGGGAAGAAGGAAGTGA
>JAFQDY010000022.1 GCA_017399325.1 Oscillospiraceae bacterium | reverse complement strand
GTTTCCTGGGTGTAGTCGAGAATGCCACCGAAGGTGCAATCGGTTGCATGGATGCGCGCAATATTTGCGCCTGAGCGGTAAAGGTCTTCTGATACTACTTCAGCCACTTTTTTGTCCGGTCTTGCCATTTCAAAGCCTAAGTTGGCACCGAAGAATTTCACCGGTGTACCGTCTTCAAAGACGAAGTGGCCGTCCTTGACGAGAACGTGGCCGTGGTTGCCCACAGGGCCGTCGTTGAGCCAGGAAAAGTCCAGCGCGCCGGTCTTACTCAGACCGATGGGGGGATCATAGGTGAGCCATTTCTTGCCGTCTGCTCGCATAGTTGTTACCTCTCTTATCGGAATGGATGTGGGGGTTACTTATGGGCACATTGTAACACGGAAAAAGCCGAATAACAAGTGCCGCAATGAAAAAACCACCTGTTCTCTGCACAAAAATTCCCCTGCCGGTTTATCCGGCAGGGGAATCGTTTATTCAATATTCAGGCTCATCAGTTCCTGCAGGCTGGTAGTGCCGTTTAAGACCAGATCGCGGCAGGCGTTCCACAGGGGCGTCATACCGTTTTCAATGGCTTCCCGACGGATCACATCCAGATTCTTCTCGTTCATGACCACGCTCTTCATTTTGTCGTTCATATACATCACTTCGTGAACGGCAGTCCGGCCTTTATAGCCGGTGTGGTTGCAGAACTGGCAGCCTTTGGGACGGGCGATGGTGACCGGTTCGTCCAAACCCAGGATCTCCAGTTCTCTGGCGGTGGCGCGTCCCATCTGTTTGCAGGCGGGACACAGCCGCTTCACAAGCCGCTGGGCGATGACGCCAACCAAAGCATCTACAACCAGATAGTTGTCCACGCCCATATCCTGCAGACGCAAGATCGCGCCGGGGGCATCGTTGGTGTGCAGGGTGCTGAACACCATATGGCCTGTGATGGCGGAACGCACCGCGATCTCGGCGGTCTCCTCATCCCGGATCTCACCGATCATGATCACATCCGGGTCTTGCCGCAAAATGGACCGCAACGCCGTGGCAAAAGTCATATTGGCCTTTACATTTACCTGGGTCTGATTGATGCCGTTCATGGTAAATTCCACAGGGTCTTCCACCGTAACGATGTTCACCTTGGGATCGTTCAGTTCCTTCAGGAAGGAGTAGAGGGTGGTGGACTTGCCGCAGCCGGTAGGGCCGGTCAGCAGGACGATGCCGTAGGGCCGGGCCAGGATCTTATCCACGATGGCGTTGTCTTTGTCCGTAAAGCCCAAGTCGTCCCGGGTGAACTGGAAGGAACTTTTATCCAGCACACGGATCACGAATTTTTCACCAAACACCGTGGGCAGAGTGGATACACGGAAGTCGTATTCTCTGCCGCCTACGGTTAGGTTGATACGGCCGTCCTGGGGCACGCGGCGCTCGGCAATGTTCAGGCCGGACATAATTTTCAGGCGGGCGCAGATGGCGGAATAGGCCTCGATGGGGAATTCCGCCCGGTTATGCAAGTCACCGTCGATGCGGTAGCGCACCTTGACGTGTTTTTCAAAAGGCTCGATGTGGATATCGCTGGCCCGGTGAGGAATGGCCTCTTTAATAATGGAGTCCACCAGTCGGACGGCGGGATTGTTGATCACATCGTTTTCGCTGGAAACGCTGGATTCGCCCTTCAGCATAGCGCCCAGTTGCTGCTCGGTCTTTTCCGTGTTCAGGTCGCTGAGAGCAGCGGAAGTGGAAATGGCGGCGGAAACAGAGTCCACATAGCGGTCGATCTGGGAAGCAGGCACCAGAATATAGGTGCATCTGCAACTGAATTGAACGGCCATTGCGGACAGGGTGTGGCAATCCAGCGGTTTGGAAGTGGCCACGATCAGAACGCCGTTTTCGTCATACCCCACGGGAATGACCTTGTGCTTTTTCATAAAGTCGAAGGTAAACAGGTCGAAAAGCGACTTGTCAAACTCCAGCATATCCACTTCCACACAGGGCATACAGTAGTAGGCGGCCAGCGCGGGCAGTTCGGCGGTTTCGGTAAAGGCGTCCCGGGTAAGCAGATAGTCCCGGACGCGGCTGTTGGAACGGGCGCATCCGGCAAGTGTATCGGGAACATCTTTTTGCTGCACAAGCCCCTGCTCTACATAAATTTGCAGAAGGTTTTTGTTAATATTCATACATCTACCTCTTTCGGCTGATTCTGTTCGCCTTTTGATCTATGCGCCGAGACCGGACATAATGGAGATCATAGGCGAGTACACCGCAATGAACAATGTGCCGATCACCGCACCCATAATGACCAGCATAATGGGTTGGATCTTGTTGGTAACCGATGTCAAAGTGGTCTCCACCTGGGCATCGAAGAAGTTG
This sequence comes from Oscillospiraceae bacterium, assembly GCA_017399325.1. Lineage (GTDB taxonomy): Bacteria > Bacillota > Clostridia > Oscillospirales > Oscillospiraceae > Faecousia. Next base: position 537 of record JAFQDY010000022.1, on the reverse strand, counting down.
CAGGAGCGGGTGAGCACATCGCTCAATGCGTTGGTTTTTTCGCCCACGGTGACCATCTGGATCATCATCGAGGGGAACAGATTGAAACTTTCAAAGGCGTTGGTCAGGGTCATACCGCTGCGGACTGCCTCGGAGGCTTTCCGGAAACGATCCAGCAGATACCGGTTGCCGATCACGATCTCCGTGGCGTACAGCGCCTCATTCAGATCCATACCGCTGGAAAGCAGCAGCGAAAGCGCCCGGGCGAAACGGGATGTGATCATATTCAGTTGTACCGTTTTGAGTACCGGCAGTTTCAGTTTCAGCACATCCACATAGTAGCCTACGAACTCTGTCCGGGAAACGGCAAAGAGCAAAAATCCCACCACGATCAGCCCTACCAGCAAAACCGACCAGTAATTCAGCAAAAAGTCCGAGATGGCATACACCACCGCAGTCAGACCGGTGATCTCCACTTCCAGTTTGGCCAACGTCTCCCGGAATGTGGGAATGACTACCGCCAGCATCAGGATCACGATGCCCAATGCCATAACCGCC
>JAFQDY010000230.1 GCA_017399325.1 Oscillospiraceae bacterium | reverse complement strand
TAACGCCCTGCTTCAGGCCGCCGACCATTTCTTCGTAGGTGAAGGGTTCTTCTGCGAAGAACTTATCCATCAAAGCCTCGTCGGTCTCGGCAACGGATTCCTTCAGCGCCTCGGTGAACTCGTCAACAACGGCTTCCTTTTCAGCGGGCAGCGCCATATCCACTCTCTTGAAGTTCTGAATGCTGTAAGTCTTGCGGGTCAGCACATCGATCAGGCCGGTGACCTTACCGCCGCCCAGCAGAGGAATGACGATGGGCGCGATCTTGTTGCCGTACTTTTCGCGCAGAGCGTCCAAAGTGGCATTGAAGTCGGAGTTGTCTTCGTCCAACTTGGAGATGTAAACAAAGCGGGGCATCTTGCGGGCTTCGCAGTACTTCCACGCCTTTTCAAAGCCGACAGTGATACCGTCCTTGGCAGAGGCCACCAAAACGGCAGCGTCAGCAGCGCGCAGTGCTTCCACAACAGCGCCGGAGAAGTCAAAGCCACCGGGGGTGTCCAAAATGTTGAACTTTACATTCTTGTAGTTCACGGGAACTACGGAAGTAGAAATAGAAATATTACGACGGATCTCCTCGGGGTCGTAATCACAAACGGTGTTGCCGTCGGCATTCTTGCCCATACGGTCAATGGCACCGGTCATGTAAAGCAGGCTCTCAGCCAGAGCAGTCTTGCCGCTGCCGCTATGGCCCAGCAGGCAAATGTTGCGAATTGTAGACATATATATTCGTTCTCCTTTCGTGGGGCGTGGCGCCAAGCACCACAATACATACATTATACACGAACACTATAGCAATTTCAATGCTTATTTTTGTTATTTTTACAACGGGCCCTGTCAGCAGGGAATTTTTGGAACAATCACCAAAATGCGAATAAAACAAGAGCGATGCCAGCGCATCGCTCTTGTTGTTTTTATCAAATCAAACGGGTCCACTCTGTGATCAGCACAGCCGGAATCAGCCATACCAACTGGTAGAGGAACATATTGAAGGGCGTCAAAAGATCCAACGCGCCCAAAGCCACAAGGCAGGCCATGATCGCCAAGCCCACAGCGCCGCCTACAATATGCAGCACCGCACCCCACCGGCAGGTGGTCCTGAGCATCCGGGCGCCGGTCACGCCGTATGCCAAAGGCGCCAGACCCAGCGATGTGGTCATCAGCAGGACCGGGGCGTTTTCTTCCGGCTCTGTCTGCTGCAACTGCTCCCGGATATCGTGCTCCGGCAGGATAAACCGCTTGGGTTTCATGCCCAGTTTGCTCTGCAAAAAGTCGCTTGTGAGCATAAAATCGTGGGAGATCAGCGTACCGTAAAGTTTCCGATAAGCGCCCAATGTGGTCACGCCGGCCAAGGCAGAACGGGTCTTCTCGTAACTGACCGCAAAAAGACCTGCCAGTTCACCGGAGACCGCCACATACACCGCATAGGGCAATTTGGCGGAATTGGGCACTTCCACGCCCATATTCTTCAAAAACACAGACGAACCCAGCATCACATCGCAGCCGTCAACTGTGGCGCGCACACCGCCGTCCATAAAATGCTCCAGTTCGTAGGCGGTGTAGTGTCTGCCGTTGTGCATATCCAGCACGTGGGTAAACAGGGGCGCAAGGCCGCTGTCCTCTGCCGCAAGGACTGCGGTGGCATAGGCCAGTACCTGCTCCGGTTCCCGCTGGCCATAGAACTTCATACCGTTCAGACGGACCGCTTCCACAGGATACAGGTCGTTAAATGTAAGAGGGAACATCACTTCGCCGCACAGGCCTTCCACGCCCTGCCAGCCGCAGATCACTGTGCCCAGTTTGGCCAGTCTGCGCTCCAGCAAAGCCGCCGGGCGGCTCTGGCTGATAAAGGATGTGGCAGGCACTGCCGCAAGCAAGGACACCGCCGTTACCTGCACGCCGGTGATCACCGCGTTCATCGCGCCGTTGCTCACCTGCAGGACCGCCGCAGCAATACCCACCGCAAAGGCGATGCACATAGCGATCAAACTATACCGGTTCAGGCGTTTTTCCGGCTTGCCCATTTCGGCATACCGGTCCATAAAATCTTCCACCTGACCCTCTTTGCGCAGCAGACCCTTTGCGCCGTCCAGATAGTCTTCGTAAGGCACCAGACCGTCTAAGCGAATGGCCTTGCGCATAGTGTTCATCTGGGACATCTCGGTGCTTCTGCGGTGATATGTACCAAGCAAAGACATCGTCATTGTCAGGCTGAACGCAGCGCAGCAAGGCACCCGCACCTGACTTAAGCAGAACACGCCGTCAACGCAGCAGACCAAGAATGTAACCGCCAGCAAAGAGTTGAGGGAGAACTTCTTTTTGCCCATATCGGCAAAGCCTTCGATCAGTTGGAAACTGCCCAGCAGACCGGAGACCAGAAGGGCCAGAAACTGGCTGAATACCATCAGCCGCAGCCGGTTTTCGTGGACCATACCGGCAGCATACATCACTGTGGAAACAGCGGCGATCAGCACCACCAGCACGCTGAAGAAAATGGCTGCCTGCAACTTACCTACGCCCTGTTCCGACAGTTCGTAAAACCGTTTTTCCGGACCGGCGATCAATTTTTGTTTCAGTTCCGTCAGACGGGAACGGGGACGGAAGGCAATGGGCTGGGGCGGCACATACTCGCCCATAGGCTGCTCATAGTCCGGCTCCCACTCCTCGGAGAAGGGCTCTTCGTCTTCCTCTGCCTGCTCCATTTTCTCGATCTCTTCCCGCAGACCTTCCATACGAATGGTGTCACCGGAAACCGCCTGCTCAATTTCTTCCAGATCAATGCGCCGGGTTTCATCCTGCATATCCCACTGGGGTTCTTCCTCGATCTGCACCGCGTCGATCCGAAGGGTCTGCCCCAGATCTTCCGGCTGGACGGAGTCCATCCGTTTGGTGTCTTCCAACTGTTCTTCCGGCTGGATCTGCACTTCTTCGGCAGGTTCTTCACCGAATTCTTTCATAATATCGTCCAAATTGAACTTCTCGTCCATTGTGTACCTCCTTAGATACGCTGCCGTACCGCTTCATACAGCAAAATGGCTGCCGCAGCCGATGCGTTGAGGGACGAAATTTGTCCTTTCATAGGGATATGCACCAGCATATCGCAATTCTTACGGACAAGTTGGCTCATTCCCTGACCCTCATTGCCAATGACGATGGCGGCAGGACCGGTCAAGTCGGCTTTGTACATAGGTACAGACCCTTCTGCCGCCGTGCCGAAGATCCAAACGCCTTTTTCTTTCAGTTCGGCAATGGCGTTGTTGATATTGCTCACTTTTGCCACTTTCATATATTCCACCGCGCCGGCAGATGCTTTGGCAACGGTGGCTGTCAGGCCCACGCTTCTGCGCTTGGGAATGATCACGCCGTGGGCGCCGGCGCACTCGGCAGAACGTATGATCGCGCCTAAGTTATGGGGGTCGGACAGTTCGTCGCAAATCACGATGAGGGGTGTTTCGCCCCGGTCTGCCGCCTCCTGCAAAATGTCGTCGATGGAATAATAATCCCGGGCCGCCGCCAGCGCGATCACGCCCTGATGGGAGTGGGTATAACTCATAAAGTCCAGTTTCCGTCTGTCCACCGGCACAACCACCGCGCCGGCTTCCTTGGCCTGGGCGGCTAAGTGCTGCAAGGCTCTGTCCGTATCGCCGGCGGCAATGAACACTTTGTCGATGGTCCTGCCGCTGCGCAGAGCCTCTGTCAGGGCGTTTCTGCCCTCTAACTGGTTTTCATTTTCTTCGATCACTTTCGGTTCTTCCCGCTTTTGGGGACGGTTGTCCCGACGGCGAAATTTGTCACTTTCCTGTCGCATAACCCATACCTTCCTTTCTTCTTAAGAGAAAAGGTCACGAAATATACTTTATTATAACAGATTTTTTCCCTGTTCACAACTGCCTTTTTTTACATCTTGCGCCGGACTTTCCGATAATTTACAGAAATTTTACCGATCGCCCCGGTATCATTCATTGCAGGCAGGAGAAAAATGTGATATGATAAGCAAAAATACTCCCCCAAGGAGGTAATTTATGGATCCGAACAAAAATCAGCCGCCCAAAAAACCGGACGGTAAGCAACCGAAACTGAACTTTTGGTTTGCCCTTATCCTTGCTGTGGTGCTGTTTTTCCTTGTGCGCTCTGTTTACAATCTGATCGACAGCAGTCAGTATGTGTAAACCTCTTTCAGCGAATTTATGGCCGAAGCCGAAAAGGACAATCTGGCTGAGGTGGAGATCCGCTATGACCGGGTCTTGTATATGACCAAAACGGAAGCCGCCAAACCTGCTGCCCAGCAAAAAGCCTGCTACACAGGTCTTCCCAGCGGTGATATTCTGGGTCTTGCCCGGGAACTTACCGAAATGGACACCTCGGTGAACATCAAGATCACCGAAGACAATTCCATGCTGCTGTATATTTTGTCCTTCCTGCCCGTCTTGCTGCTGATGTTCCTGTTTTTCCGAAAAGCAGGCGGCGGTATGCTGGGCAATATCGGCGCCAGCAAGGCCAAAGTCTATATGGAAAAGAAGACCGGCGTCACATTCCAGGATGTGGCCGGACAGGACGAGGCAAAAGAATCTCTGCAGGAGATCATCGACTTTTTGCACAACCCCCAGAAATACACAGAGATCGGCGCGAAACTCCCCAAAGGCGCGCTGCTGGTAGGTTCTCCCGGTACCGGTAAGACTTTGCTTGCAAAAGCCGTGGCCGGCGAAGCCAATGTGCCCTTCTTCTCTATTTCCGGTTCGGACTTTGTGGAGATGTTCGTAGGCGTGGGCGCAAGCCGTGTAAGAGATCTGTTCCAGCAGGCTGCGAAAGTCGCCCCCTGTATCATTTTCATTGACGAGATCGACGCGGTGGGTCGTTCCCGGGATTCCCGCTACGGCGGCAACTCCGAACACGAACAGACCTTAAACCAGCTGCTTGGCGAGATCGACGGCTTCGATTCCTCCAAGGGTATTGTGTGTCTGGCTGCCACCAACCGGCCGGAGATTTTGGACAAAGCGCTGCTGCGGGCAGGCCGTTTTGACCGGCAGATCATTGTGGACCGGCCCAATCTCCAAGGCCGTCTGGACACTTTGAAAGTGCATACCAAAAAGATCAGGTTGGCAGAAGATGTGGACTTGCGGAAGATCGCCCAGGCTACCGCCGGCGCAGTTGGCGCTGATCTTGCCAATCTTGTGAACGAAGCGGCTCTTCGTGCCGTTCGCAAAGGCCGCAAGGCGGTCAATCAGGAAGACTTGCTGGTTTCTTTTGAAACAGTCATTGCCGGTACGGAAAAGAAAAACACCGTTCTGTCTGACACAGAAAAGCGCATCGTTGCCTACCACGAAGTAGGCCACGCGCTGGTTGCCGCTTTGGAAAAGCATTCCCAGCCTGTTTCCAAGATCACCATCGTTCCCCACACCTCCGGCGCGCTGGGTTACACCATGCAGATGCCCGAGGAAGAAAAGTATCTGAAAACCTCTGCAGAATTGCTCACAGAACTGCGCACTTTGGTAGGCGGCCGGGCCGCGGAAGAACTGGTGTTCAGCGTGCAGACCACCGGCGCTGCCAACGACATTCAGCGGGCCACCGCTTTGGCACGGAATATGGTGACCCTCTACGGTATGAGCGATGCCCTCGGTCTGATGGCACCCGCCACAGTAAGCAATCAGTACCTGTCTGACCAGACCTATCTGGATTGTTCCCAGGAAACTTCTGCGCTTGTGGATAAAGAAGTGCAGAAACTGCTCGGCGCTTGCTACAGCGAAGCAAAGAAACTGCTTTCCGATAACAGAAGCCTGCTGGACGAGATTTCCTTGCACTTGCTTGCAAAGGAAACCATCACCGGCGACGAAATGATGGCATTCATCAACCCGCCCAAGGCAGAAGAAGCAACCGAAGAATAAGCAAAAAAAGAAAACCGACCTGTGAATCACAGGTCGGTTGTTTTTTGCGCTTAGAATTCGCACTTTTTGGCGATATAGTCTTTCAGTTCTGCGATGGGAACGCGAACCTGTTCCATGGTGTCACGGTCGCGGACAGTCACGCAGTTGTCAGCCTCAGTGGTGTCATCGCCCACTGTCTGGAAGTCCACGGTGATGCAAAGCGGTGTGCCGATCTCGTCCTCACGGCGGTAGCGCTTGCCGATAGAGCCGGCGTCGTCAAAGCCCACCATAAAGTCCTTACGCAACTGGCGGTAAATTTCCTCGGCCTTGGGGGACAGTTTCTTGGACAGGGGCAGCACGGCAGCCTTGAAGGGAGCCAGCGCCGGGTGCAGGCGCAGCACAGTACGGACATCTTCCTTGCCGTTCTTATCCACGCCAACCACTTCCTCGTCATAAGCCTCGCACAGGAATGCCAGCGCCACGCGGTCGCAGCCCAAAGAAGGCTCGATGACATAAGGAATGTAATGCTCGTTTTTCTCCTGAT
>JAFQDY010000229.1 GCA_017399325.1 Oscillospiraceae bacterium | reverse complement strand
TTTTCCGTGCTATACTGAACAAAATACCTTTTGGAGGCCTTTGTTATGAATAAGGAAGCAGCCAAAATATTCAGCCGCATCATTCTTGGGGACAAGCCTGTCCGCATTAAACTGCTGGGCGATTCCATTACCCACGGCCATAGCGGTACCGGCTTTTGCACCGACGGCGACGCGATCATCCCCGGTTCCTTCCGCAACCCAAATGGCTACTGCTGGGCAAATCTGCTTCGGGACTATCTGCAGGGCCGCTATAACTGCCAAGTGATCAACAACGGCATCTGTGGCGTGAATACCCAGTTTCTCATCGACCACTTTGACGAATTGGTTGACCCGGAAGATGATATCGTGCTGTGCCTGATCGGCACAAACGACCGGCAGCAGTATGCGTCCGGCGGCCCGAAGAGGGACAAGCCTGTCCGTATGCAGGAGATTTATGCCAACACCCTTGCTCTGGAGGAAAAACTCCGCAGGGCCGGCAAACCAACCGTATTTATGGCCGGCATTCCAGCAGAAGGCATCTTTGAAGTGGAAGAGAGCGTCACGGAAGCCGCCGGTAAGTACTGGCAAGTGGTCCATATGGACGACATTCACGATCTGTATGTGAAAGCATCTTTGGAGCGCGGCTTCCCCCTGATCGACCTGTTCAACCTGTTCCGCGTATATTGTTGGGAGAATAAGGTTGCTCTCAGCGAACTGCTGAAAGACGGTTGCCACCCCAACGACCGTGGCTATGAACTGATGTTCCGACTGATCTTGAACGAACTGGGTTTCGCCCTTCCTACCAAGTAAAAAATTGCAGGGATAGCCGCGGCTATCCCTGCATTGTCTTTTGTGCAAAAATATGGTATAATAAGGAAAAGGAGGTGTTACCATGGCAAAGTTATCGGACCCGATCACGATTTTAAAAGGCATCGGCCCTACCAAGGCAAGGCAATTTGCTGCGCTGAATGTTTTTACGCTGGAGGACCTCATCTGCCATTTTCCCCGATACTACGAAGACCGCACCCGCCTTGTTCCCATTGAAAAACTGGAAGTGGATGTGCCTGCCTGCTTTAAGGCCATGGTTATGAACACCCCCAGGACCAGCCACATCCGCAAAGGCTTGGACATCACAAAGGTGCAGGTGGCCGACTATTCCGCCCGGCTTACCTTAACCTTCTTCAATCAGAAATTCACCGCCGAGCAACTCCAGTACGGCAAAGAGTACATCTTCTATGGCGCGGTTTCCGGCGATTTCATCGGCTATAATATGACATCGCCCGTCTTTGAAGCGCTGGACAGCGCACCTTTGGTGACCCGCCGGGTGATCCCGGTTTATCCGCTGACCGCCGGCCTTTCCAACAAGTCTGTACTCAATGCAGTGCGGCAGGCTTTGGCCATTTGCGATCCTCCCGAGGAGATCATTCCCGAAGCGATTCGGAATGCCTATGACATTCTTCCGGCAGAACGAGCCTATTATGCCATTCACGAGCCGAATTCCATGGCAGAAGCGGAAGCGGCGAAAAAGCGGCTGATTTTCGAGGAATTCTTCATTTTCTCGGCAGGTCTTTCGCTGATGCGGTCCGTCCAGGCTATGAAAAAAACGCCTGTTTATGAGAACTGCGACTTGTCCGCATTCTATAATGCTCTGCCATTTACCCTTACCGGCGCCCAGCAAAGAGCGATCGGTGAGATCGTTGCCGACTTGCGGAAAGGCGCGCCAATGAACCGTCTTGTGCAAGGCGATGTGGGCAGCGGCAAGACAATGGTAGCAGCAGCGGCAGCCTACCTTGCCATTTGCAACGGCAAGCAGGCGGCTATGATGGCACCCACAGAAATCTTGGCAGAGCAGCATTTTGCGTCCCTCTCCAAATTACTCACGCCCTTGGGCATTACTGTGCAACTGCTCACCGGCTCACAAACGGTGAAACAAAAACGGCTGGCTCGGGAGTCTATCGAGGGTGGAAGCGCCCAACTGATCGTTGGCACCCACGCGCTGGTGTCGGAAGCCACGGTCTTTTCCAATTTGGGCCTTGTGATCACCGACGAGCAGCACCGATTTGGCGTAGGCCAGCGCTCTGCGCTTACAGGCAAGGGCCAAGACCCCCATCTGCTGGTTATGTCCGCAACCCCCATTCCCAGAACTTTGGCGCTTTTGATGTATGGCGATTTGGATGTATCCATTTTGGATGAACTGCCCCCGGGCCGTGAGCCTGTGGACACCTTCCTGGTGGACGAAAGTTACCGTCCAAGAATCAATGCCTTTATCCGCAAACAGGTGGCCCAGGGCAACCAGTGCTATGTGGTCTGCCCCGCGGTGGAGGAAAACGAAACTCTGAACCTGAAAGCCGCGGAAACCTGGGCGCAGACCCTGCAGCAAACGGTCTTTCCCGACCTGCGGGTGATGCTTCTCCACGGCCAAATGAAAGGCGCGGAAAAAGAGCGGATTATGGCAGAATTTGCATCCGGAAAAGCAGACGTACTGGTAGCCACAACGGTCATAGAGGTAGGCGTGGACGTACCCAACGCCACGCTGATGGTCATTGAAGATGCAGACCGGTTCGGCCTTTCCCAGTTGCACCAGTTGCGTGGCCGTGTTGGCCGGGGCAAGGACAAAAGTTATTGCATCCTCACATCTCATAATAAAAACGGCGAGACTCTCCAGCGGTTGAGGGCCCTGTGTAAAACCACCGACGGCTTCAAAATTGCCGAGGAAGACCTGCGCCTGCGCGGACCGGGCGATTTCTTTGGTTCCCGCCAATCCGGCTTGCCGGTGTTCCGTGTGGCAAACCTTAGTTGCGATTTGCAGACTCTAAAGGCTGCCCAGCAGGCATCTGCCGATTGGATCGATAAAGAGGGCGCGGCAGACACACCGGAATCCGTTGCTCTGCGCAAACGGATCGCGCAGTTGTTTGCCCGTTCCGAAGGCACAATGAACTAAAAAACACCCAACAGAAGTTCTGTTGGGTGTTTTCTTATTTAGGCTTTTTCTCCGCATTCAAGGGGTCAACCACAATATCCGGGTAGGGATTGACGATGACAGTGCGGTGGGAGTGATAAATAACCATGCCAGGCTTTCTGTCCGGTGTTTTCTTCACCAGTTTCACCGGCACAACGTCCACAGGGATATTCTGTCCGCCGGTGCTTTCAGCATAGTAGGCGGCCAGCTGCGCGGCCTGGGTGATGGTGTCGTCGGGAGGGGTCACACCTGCGCAGGCGATGATCACGTGGCTGCCGTGGACTTTGCTGGCGTGAAGCCAAATGTCGTCCTTGCGGGCGGCCTTAAAGGTGAGTTCGTCATTCTGGCGGTTGTTTCGTCCAACATAAATGGCGTATCCGTCGGTGGACTCAAATTTCATCGGCTGGAGTTT
>JAFQDY010000228.1 GCA_017399325.1 Oscillospiraceae bacterium | reverse complement strand
GCTCCGTCTTCATCTCCGCTGTGGACTCCGCTGCTGCCTACGCTGCCAAGAAGATGGTGGACGACATCTGCTTCGTTCCCGAAGTTGGCAAGTTGTACTACGGCAAGGTGGTTCGCATCCTGCCCATCGGCGCTTTCGTTGAGATCGCTCCCGGCCACGACGGTATGGTTCACATCTCCAAGTTGGAGAACCGCCGCGTTGAGAAGGTCGAAGATGTGCTGAACCTGGGCGATATGACTTGGGTCAAGTTCATGGGCTTCGACGAGAAGGGCCGCGCAAACTTCAGCCGCAAGGACGCTCTGAAGGAAATGGAAGGTCAGGAATAATTCCTGCAGGCCAATAACCGAAAAGATACCCCCGAGGTTTTCACCTCGGGGGTTTTTTATGCGTTGATGGCGACCAACAAAAGGCCCCCTCTGACGAGGGGGCTGGCGAAAATCTTTGATTTTTGACTGGGGGAGAGAACATTTCTTATCTCTCCCTCCGTCACGGCTTGCGCCGCGACACCTCCCTCATCAGAGGGAGGCTTTTTGATTACGCGTCTTCGTAGGGGGTAGATGCAAAACCTTTGTTTTGCAGTTTTGCAACCATTTTGTCCAGTTTGCCTTTCCAGAATCTGGTGAACCATTTGCTTTGGCCGAACCATTTCACAAGCGTCGGACTGATTGCATAATAAGTCCGAATGAACGCTCTGCCATACCAAGTTTTCGCAAGGTCTTCATCTCTGAAACGCCGGAGTGTCCACACTTGCGGACAATCGTAGGAGCCATACACGGCAGTTGCCACATAGCAACCGTCGCCGCCGCCTTCTCTGCGGCGTTCTCTTGAATGTATTCCCGATAGGGTTCCGCTTACTTCTACATTTGTGGGGATTCCATTGGGTTGCATAGTTTACCTCCTTATTTGTTTGCATTATGTAGGGGCGACCAGTGGTCGTCCGCGGACGTGCAATGCACGCCCCTACAAGGCAAATCATTCTGCATTTTTTAGTTGCCGGTGAGGAGTTGGGCCAGTTTGGAGTCGGCGTCCAGAATGACGGTCTTTTCTGTGCCGGTCAGACTCTGTTTCAGGGCATCCAACGCCAAATTGAATTCATAGAATTCCTTTTTGTCGGCGGTGTCGTAGGCCTCGGCCAACAGACGCATATACTCGGCTTCGCCTTCCGCTTCCAACTTGGCGGCTTCTGCTTCCGCGTTGGAAACCAGGATATTTACCTGCTTATCCACATCGTTGCGAATGATGGATGCCTCGTAATTGCCGTCAGCGGTGAATTTGGAAGCCATCTGATTGCGTTCGGAGATCATACGGGCATAGACCGCGTTCAGGTTGGATTCGGGCAGGTCGAACCGCTTGATCTTCACATCCAGCACATTGATGCCGTAGACCACAGCCTTTTCGTTCACGGTGGTGGCAATACCGTCATAAATGTCGTTGCGCTTGCCGCCGTCTTCCATATTGATGATGTCGGCCTGGGCCAGCGTACCCATAGCATTTTTCAGCGCCGTATAGGTCTGGTCGCCCAACCGCTGCTCCGCAACGGAAGCGCTGCCCAATGTCTGATAGAACTTCAGGGGGTCGGAGATCTCCCAAAGCACATAGCAGTCCACGGTCATATTCTGCTTATCCAGCGTGATGACTTCGGAAGGGGGAATGTCGTAAAACTGGGCTGCGGCAGAGAAGTATTTTACCGAGTGGATAAAGGGCACTTTGAAGTGCAGACCCGGCGCGTCGGTGGTATCCACGATCTTGGAGAATTCCACCACGCAGGCGTACTGATTTTCGCCCACGGTATAGAAACTGTTGCCTGCCACGATCAGCAGCAACACCACGATGGCCGCGATAATAATACCTTTTTTCATATCAGTTACCTCCCATCAGAGATTCCAGCGGCAGGAGCATCTGCACATCGGAGCCGCTACCTGCAGTGTTCACATACACCTTCACTCCGGGCAATACCTGAGAGATGGTCTCATAGTACATACGGGACTTGGTGATGGCGGGATTTTGGGCGTATTCTTTATATGTGGCGTTGAACATAGCCACTTGCTGAACGGCTTCGTTGATACGCTTTTGCTTCAGATATTCTGCATTCTGGATCAGTTTGTCTGCCTGGGCCTGGGCCTCGGGCAGTTGGGCATTTTGATAGGCCTTGGCGTCATTGACCACGGTCTCGGCCTGCTGTTTTGCGGTTTCCACCGCCTTGAACGCCTCGATAACATCCTGCGTAGGCGGCTCGGCATCCTGGATCTTCACATCCACCAAAGACAGGCCGATGTCGTACGCCTGCAGAATTTCCGTAACCAGTTCTTTTACCTGCATCTGAATGTTTTCCTTGCCGTCGGTGAGCACCGCATCCACGGTGGACGAACCAACCACATTGCGGATCTGGCTTTGGATCAGATTGCGGAGGATCTCCTCGGGATTGGTGGAGGAGAACAGGTAGGTAACCGGGTCGGCCACCTTATATTCCACGAAAAAGTCCACATTGACGATGTTGTAGTCGCCGGTAATCATGGAACTCTCGTCGGTTTTTACCTGATAGCCGCCGTCTTCCGTGCTTTGGTAGCCCAGTTCGAATTTCTGGTAGACATTTACATCCACCTTTTCCACTTTCTGAATACCCATGGGCAGTTTGAAGTGGACGCCTGCGTCGGTGACGCCGGTGACTTTGCCGAAGGTGGTGACCACCGCCTGCTGCTTGTCATCCACCGTGTAGAAACAGGTGGAACTTAAGATCACCACCGCCAGTATAATTGCGCCTATAAGTATAATCTTGCGCAGTTTTTTGAAATCCGGTTTCTTTGGGGGATCCCATTGGTAGTTTTTGTAATCTTCCATATTTATCATTCCTTTCCTTTATTGGGGGTTTATCGTTTCCAGCATACGTTCTGCCTCCCGGGTCATACGGGCGGCCAGCCAAGCGGTTAACATAACTCTTAAAACTTCCTTGACCCGTTCTTTTGCACCGGGGACAGGCTCTGCGTAGTCGGCCAGTTCTTCGTCCAGCACCGCGTCCCGGGAATCGGCTGCGTACAGTTCTCTGGAGCGGGCCGCCAACCGCACAAACATAAAGTATAACTGGGAATCGTCGATCATATCGTCGCTTTCGTCGTCCAGCCGGCCGTTCACATAGCCAAGCAAACTGCAGATCCGCTCCAAGGGCAACACGCTTTTGAGCATATTGATGTTGATGATCCGGCACAGTTGCCGCAGGGAATAGCGCTTATTCTGCGGACCGGTCAGAAAGCCCCGCTTGACCCAGTTTTGAACCATATAACTTTCCAGTCCCGTAATGGCGGCCACTTGGCTCAGCACCATGCCGCCGGGCATAAACATAGCCCGAAATTGCTCCGGGATCCGGTCCGCCTCCTCCCTTTGGGCGGTCAAGACCGTTCCGGGTATCGTCCACTCCATTCTATCCCTCCTTTGTTGGTGGTAACTTGATAATATCATATGGTCAGGTAATTGTCAATAGGGATTGTATGACTTTTTTGTTAAATCCGGCAGGAAGTTTTGAGAAAAATCCTTTTTCCTCTTTACGAACAAGGATTTCTGTTGTACAATATAATGTGATAAAATGGGTTTGGTATGGATCGATACCTGACAGGAGGGCGCCACCGATGAATTGCATGAAATGCGGCAAAAAAACAAAAGACGAGCAGGTCTTTTGCCCTGCCTGCCTGGCGGTTATGGACGCTTATCCCGTAAAGCCCGATGTGCGGGTGCAACTGCCCAACCGGCAGAAGACCGCGCCGGCAAAAAAGACCGGCCGCAGAAGTTATGCGATACCTGCGGAAGAGCAGGTTTCTCACTTGCGGAAAGCATTGCGCAGAGCCGTGGCGTTCTGTGTGTTGCTGGCGATCTTGCTCTGCGCCGCAGGCGCGTTGCTGCTGCAGCATTATCTTGCGCCCCCGGAAGAAGACGGGGATCTTGGCACAAACTACACCTATGACAGCACAATGGACTGATCGTTTCACGTGAAACACGACGCAAAAACTGTTTCACGTGAAACAAAGAGAGAAAGGAGGCGCAAATGGCCAAAATTATTGCCGTGGTCAATCAAAAGGGCGGCGTAGGCAAAACCACCACCGCCGTGAACCTGACCGCCACATTAAAAGACTTGGGCAAACGGGTTTTGCTCTGTGATTTTGACCCACAGGCCAACGCAACCTCCGGATTGGGCATTGACAAACGAAAACTGCAGGACAGCGTCTACGACGTAGTGGTCAATGACACCCCCGCGGTGCAGGCCATCGTGTCTACAAAATTCGGCGATGTTTTGCCTGCAACTGCTGACCTGGCAGGCGCCGCCGTGGAACTGATCTCTCTGGACAACCCCAATATGCGGCTGAAGAACGCATTAAACCAAGTAAAAGACGATTACGATGTGATCTTTATCGATTGCCCGCCCTCATTGGAAATGCTTACGGTCAATGCGCTGGCTGCCGCCGACGGCATTTTGGTGCCGGTACAGTGCGAATATTACGCGCTGGAAGGTCTGACCGACCTGATGAACACTTTGCGGATCGTAAAAAAGCGCATCAATCCGGACTTGGAGATCTTCGGCGTGGCGCTGACTATGTTTGACGGCCGCACCAATTTCTCCACCCAAGTGGCGCAGGAGGTGCGGAAGCATTTCCCGGGAAAAGTCTTTGCCACGGTGATCCCCCGGAATGTGCGGCTGGCCGAAGCCCCCAGCCACGGTCTGCCGGTCACAGTCTACGACAAATTCAGCCGGGGTGCTGCCGCCTACAAGGCAATGGCCGAAGAGGCAATCAAGAAACTCTAAGAGGAGAAACGCTATGGCGAAAGGTTTAGGAAAAGGTTTGGGCGCGCTGATGGGTGACTTTATGGAGGAATCCGTTCAGAAAAGTCCCTACCAGATGCTCCCCATTCATAAAGTTGAACCCAACCCCGACCAGCCCCGCCGGGATTTTGACCCGGAAGAACTGCAATCGCTGGCCGATTCCATTACCGTTCACGGCGTGGTGCAGCCTTTGACAGTGCGGGAGTTGGAAAGCGGCTATTATCAGATCATTGCCGGCGAACGCCGCTGGCGGGCCGCAAGACTGGCAGAACTGCGGGAAATTCCCGCGGTGATCATCAAAGCCGACGACAAAAAGGTCATGGAACTGGCGCTGATCGAAAATCTGCAGCGGCAGGACTTAAACCCCGTGGAAGAAGCGCTGGGTTATCAGACCCTCATGGAAGAATACGGTCTTACTCAGGAAGAAGCCGCCAAAACCGTAGGCAAATCCCGCCCGGCGGTTGCCAATACGCTGCGGCTTTTGTCCCTGTGTCCCGATGTTTTGGATATGGTTCGGGAGGGAAAACTCTCTGCAGGACACGGACGGGCCATCGTTTCTCTGCAAACGGAGAAACTGCAAAAAGAGGCCGCCCAAAAGATCTCCGCGTTGGGTCTGTCTGTGCGTCAGGCAGAAACCCTGTGCCAAAACCTGCAGAAACCCGCCGCGCCCCAAAAACCCGTCTCCCTGGCGGTGAATTATGTGGCAGAGTGCGAGAAAAAGTTGTCCAAGCACCTTGGTCGCGGCGTGAAGATCGTCAGCGGCAAGAAAAAGGGCCGTTTTGAACTGGAATTTTATGATCAGGACGATTTGCAGGCGCTGATGGATGCCCTGCTGAAAATTAAGAAGTGAGGTAGCGATTATGGAAAAGAAACTGTACAAAGACAGACAAAACGAGAAAATTTGCGGCGTTTGCGCCGGCATTGCCAAGTATTTTTCCATTGACCCCACACTGGTGCGGTTGGGCTGGGTGGCCTTCTGCATTTTGGGCGGCAGTGGCGTTTTGGCCTACATCATCTGCGCGCTGGTCATTCCCGACGACCCCAACAAACCCAACGACATTATTGATGTATAAACAGAACGACCTAACCAACAAAAGGAGAGTTAAGAAATGTTAGACATTCGCAAAATCAAGGAGAATCCCGATGCAGTCAAAAAAGGCCTTAAGGCCAAAGAAGTGGACTGCGACGCGATCATTGACCAGATTTTGGTGCTGGACGAGAAAATCCGTTCCTTAAAGACCACCACCGAGACCAAGACCGCCGAAAAGAACAAACTGGCCAAAGAAAACGGCAAACTGTTCGGTCAGAAAAAGGGCGCTGAAAAGAAGGGCGAGGATACCTCCGCTTTGGATGCCCAAATTACCGCAAACTCCGCCAAGAGCGTGGCGCTGGACAAGGAAATTGAGGACGATGCCGCCCAGCTGAAGACTTTGTCCGAAGAATTCCGCGTAGCCATGCTGAGCCTGCCCAACCTGCCCGACGAGGACCTGCTCCCCGGCGGTAAGGAGAACAACCAGCCTCTGCGCTACATCGGCGAAAAGCCTGCTTTTGACTTTGAACCCAAGCACCATGTTGACCTGTGCGAGGGTCTGGGCCTCATTGACTACACCCGTGGCGTCAAGTTGGCCGGCGCCGGCAACTGGATGTACACCGGTATGGGCGCCCGGTTGGAATGGGCGCTGCTGAACTACTTCATCGACACCCACACCGCGGACGGCTACGATTTCATTCTGCCGCCCCATATGCTGGAGTACCAGTGCGGTGAGACCGCCGGTCAGTTCCCCAAGTTTGCTGACGAGGTGTACAAGATCGCCAACCCCACCGATGACCGCACCCACTATATGCTGCCCACCGCTGAGGCGGCTCTGTGTTCCATTTACCGGGACGAAATTCTCGCAGAAAGCGATTTGCCCAAGAAACTGTTTGCCTACACCCCCTGCTTCCGTCGTGAAGCCGGCAGCCATCGCGCCGACGAGCGCGGTATGGTTCGCGGCCACCAGTTTAACAAGGTGGAGATGTTCCAGTTCTGCAAGCCGGAAGATTCCGACGCCGCCTTTGACGAATTGGTCACCAAGGCCGAGAAGTTGGTGGAGGGTCTTGGCTTCCACTTCCGCACCGTGAAGTTGGCCGCCGGCGATTGCTCCGCATCTATGGCAAGAACTTACGACATTGAAATTCTCATTCCCTCTATGGACGGCTACAAGGAAGTTTCCTCTGTGTCCAACGCAAGAGATTATCAGGCCCGTCGCGGCAACATCCGTTTCCGCCGCGAAGCAACCGGCAAGCCCGAGTTCCTGCACACACTCAACGGCTCCGGCCTGGCAACCTCCCGTATTTTCCCCGCTCTGGTGGAACAGAATCAGCGCTCCGACGGCTCCATCGTCGTGCCGGAAGCACTGCGCAAGTACCTGGGCGGTCTGGAGATCATCGAGAAGAAATAATTATGTAAACCATTTTGTCATCGCGAAGGTGCGCCAGCACCTGTAGCGATCCCCATCTTGTGCGGGGGATTGCCACGTCGCCTTTGGCTCCTCGCAATGACGGTTTGTTGTATTATGTAAACCAAACAAAGAGAGGAAAAACATATGAAAAAAATGAAGAAACCCGGGTGGCTGGAAGAATTTAAAGAATTTGCCATCAAGGGCAACGCCATGGCGCTGGCTGTTGGTACTATCATCGGCGGCGCATTCTCCACCATCACCAAGAGCCTGACCAACGACCTGATCATGCCCGTGGTCAACATCTTCCTTGGCGGCGCTGACTTCAGCGACATCAAGATCAAGTTGCCCCAAATGCCTTGGGTGGAGACCAAGTACGAGTTGATCGTGGACGAGCTGGGCAACGAGATCTCCCAGCCCATCTATAACTATCTAACCGTGGGCAATTTCATTTCCGCTATCATCAATTTCCTGATTTTGGCCTTTGTGGTGTTCTGGATCGTGAAGATCGTAAACAAACTGGCCGACTTGGGCAAGAAGCCGGAAGAACCCGCGCCCGTGGAAGAGCCCGCCCCTCCCGCGCCCTCCGCTGAGGAAGTTCTGCTCACCGAGATCCGCGACCTGCTGAAGGAGAAATAAGCCATGAAGTGGCGAATTGCCCTGTGCGCGTTGTTGGTGTTATGTCAACTCACCGGCTGTTCTGCCGGCGGCAATACCGTTCGCTGCAAGGACCTGTCTTTGGCGCTGCCTGCTGACTTTATGGACTTGTCCCAGGAAAGTTATGCAGAGGATGCAGACCTGTATTGCGGCCGCACCACTTTGATCGTGAAAGGCCTTGCGGAAGAAAAGGCCGGGCTGGTGGATATGACTTTGGAAGAATTCACCGACTATGTGATCTCCTCCAATAAGTTGACCTGCGCCCCCACCCCCACCGATTACGGCTTCGTTTTCACCTACGAGGCCACCGTTGGCGAAACCCCTTATACCTACACCACCGCCACAACAGAGGGCGAAACCAACTTTTGGATCATCCAATGTTACTGTCCCAGCGAAAATGCCGCGGAAAACAACGCGGATATTCAGAGCATATTAAACAGTATTTCCCACAACCGTTAAAATTCCAAATAAAGTAAAAGGATAGGAGAGCGTTATGTTTAAGATCGTACACAAGCGAGAACTCAATGCCAGCGTAACTTTGATGGACATCGAAGCACCGTTTATTGCCAAGAAGGCAAAGGCCGGTCAGTTCATTATCTTCCGTATTGACGACAAGGGTGAGCGGGTGCCTCTGACCATCGCCGGTTACGACCGGGAAAAGGGTACTGTCACCATCATTTTCCAGAAGGTCGGCTTTGCCACCACCGCTTTGGGCGCGCTGAATGAAGGCGACTACATTCAGGACTTCGTAGGTCCTTTGGGCAAGCCCACCCCCGTGGAAGGCAAGAAGAAAGTTTGCGTGGTCGGCGGCGGCGTAGGCTGCGCCATTGCCCTGCCCTCTGCCAAGGCCTTTAAGGAAGCCGGCGCAGAAGTCACCGTAATCGTTGGCTTCCGCAGCAAGGACATCGTGATTTTGGAAGAAGAATTCAAGGCTGTTGCTGACAACTTTATTCTGATGACCGACGACGGTTCTTACGGCCGCCACGGTTTGGTCACTGTCGCCCTGCAGGAACTGCTGGAAAAGGGCGAGCAATTTGACGAAGTTCTGGCCATCGGACCTATCCCCATGATGAAGTTCGTCTGCAAGACCACCGAGCCTTTCGGCACCCACACTTCCGTATCCCTGAACCCCATCATGGTGGACGGCACCGGTATGTGCGGCGGCTGCCGCGTTACCGTTGGCGGCGAAGTGAAGTTTGCCTGCGTGGACGGCCCTGAGTTTGACGGCCACAAGGTGGACTTTGCCGAACTGATGAACCGCAACAGCATTTACCGTGGCCGGGAAGCCGAGGTTACCGAAAAACACGCCTGCCGCATTGAAAAAATGGGCAAGGACCTGATCAAGTAAGGAGGAGAGAAAAATGGCAAATATGACATTAACCAAGACCCCTATGCCTGAGCAGGACCCCAAGGTTCGCGCCCGGAATTTTAAGGAAGTCACCTTAGGTTACACCGCCGAAATGGCCATCGAAGAGGCCAACCGCTGCTTGGGCTGCAAGAACCCCAAGTGCGTGGAGGGCTGCCCCGTTAACGTGCGGATCCCCGAGTTCATCAAGAAAGTACAGGAAGGCGACTTCAAGGCCGCCTATGAGATCATCACCTCCACCAACGCCCTGCCTGCATTGTCCGGCCGCGTCTGTCCCCAGGAGACCCAGTGCGAAGCAAAGTGTGTCCGCGGCATTAAGGGCGAGCCTGTTGCCATCGGCCGGCTGGAGCGCTTCGTTGCTGACTGGTATCGGGAGAACATCAACGCAATGCCGGAAAAAGTGGCATCCAACGGCAAGAAAGTGGCCGTTGTAGGCTCCGGCCCTGCCGGCCTGACCTGCGCTTCCGATCTGGCAAAGCGCGGCTATGAGGTGACCATGTTCGAGGCTCTGCACACCGCTGGCGGCGTTTTGGTTTACGGCATCCCCGAATTCCGTCTGCCCAAGGCCATCGTTGCCAATGAAGTGACCAAGTTGCAGGCCCAGGGCGTCAATGTGATGACCAATATGGTCATCGGCAGAGTGCTCACCATCGACGAGTTGTTCGAAATGGGTTATCAGTCCATTTTTGTAGGCTCCGGCGCAGGTCTGCCTATGTTTATGAACATTCCCGGCGAGGCCCTCAAGGGTGTTATGTCCGCCAACGAGTACCTGACCCGCACCAACCTGATGAAGGCTTACGACGATGAGTACGACACCCCCGTGGTCAAGTCCAAGGCCGTTGCCGTTGTTGGCGGCGGTAACGTGGCTATGGACGCCGCCCGCTGCGCTATGCGTCTGGGCGCTGAAAAGGTCTATGTTGTCTATCGCCGCGGCGAAGCCGAAATGCCTGCCCGTCTGGAAGAACAGCACCACGCCAAGGAAGAGGGCATCGAGTTCAAGACTCTGTGCAACCCCACCGAGATTTTGGGCGACGAGAACGGCCGGGTCTGCGGTATGACCTGCATCCGTATGGAACTGGGTGAGCCCGATGCTTCCGGCCGCCGCCGTCCCATCGAAGTACCCGGCAGTGAATTCGTTCTGGATGTGGACACCGTCATTATGAGTTTGGGCACAAGCCCCAACCCCCTGATCCGTTCCACTACCCCGGGTCTTGACACCAACCGGAAAGGCTGCCTGATCGTTAACGAACAGGAAATGACCACCCGCGACGGCGTGTTCGCCGGCGGTGACGCGGTCACCGGCGCAGCAACCGTTATTCTGGCAATGGGCGCAGGCAAGAAGGCCGCCGCCGCCATTGACGAATACCTGAAGAACAAATAAACCGTTTCGATTCCCCAACGACCCCCTCTTCCGAGGGGGTCGTTTGTCGTTCCGCCGACACAACATAAAATTGAGAATTAAGAATTGAGAGTTGAGAATTGAAAATTTGTAGGGGCTGGCGCCCTTGACAGCCGGTTTGTTGCGGGACGTCCAAGGGGCCGTCCCCTACAAGGCATCCGGGAGGTTTCATAAGAATTCATAAGAAATCTGTAGGGGCGAACTGTGTTCGCCCGCGGACGACCGATTGTCGTCCCTACGATTTTGCTTTTTGCACTTTGTTTTTTGCTTTTTTATTGCCAACTGTTGCCGGGAATAGCAATACAAATTTGCCGACAAACTAAAAAGGGAACGTTGCGGCCGGGCCGTAATTTTACTGCCGGGTTTTGGTATATTTTTCTTGCTTTTTCGACAAAAAAGCAGTATACTAAGAAGCGGAAGGCGAGTCCAAATTCTTGGTGAAAACCTGCGGTTTTCCCTTTTTGGATTGCAAATTCACAACATTTTTGGAGGAAAAGATATGAATTTGATCTATGGCATCAAAGACAAGCCGAAATTCGGTCAGATGCTGCTGTTCGCATTGCAGCAGGTTCTGGCGATTTTGGCTGCAACCATCGCCGTACCCGCTATCATCGGCAACGGCATGAGCCAGTCCGCCGCTTTGTTTGGCGCTGGTGTTGGTACAATTGTTTATCAGTTGTTCACCAAGTTCAGAAGTCCCGTATTCCTGGGTTCTTCTTTCGCTTTCATTAACTCTATGTTCGCCGCTTTCGCAGGCGCTGCTTCCGCTTCCGCCGGTTATGCAGGTTTGATCATCGGCGCGATCTTTGCTGGCTTGGTATACGTGGTTATTGCCATCGTTGTGAAACTGGTCGGCGTTAAGTGGATCTCCAAGTTGATGCCCCCCGTTGTTATCGGACCCACCGTTGCTCTGATCGGTCTTTCTCTGGCTGTAAACGCCGTGAACGACCTGAAGGTCGGCAAGGTTTTGGTTGACGGCGTTTCCGTTGCCAGCCCCTATGTCACCTTGATCATCGGCATCATCACACTTCTGTCTATCTTTGTTATCTCCGTCTACGGCAAGAAGATGGCGAAGTTGGTTCCTTTTGTTCTGGGTATTTTGGTCGGCTATATCGTTGCCGCTATCTTCACTGTCATCGGCATCGCTACCGACAATATGGCTCTGCAGGTCATCAACTTCGCTGCATTCAAGGATATGACCATCTTTGCTGTTCCCGATTTCAGTTTCGTCGAGGCTATGAAGGGTGTTAAGGACATCGACGGCTCCTTCATTGCAACCGTCGCAGTTGCTTATGTTCCCGTTGCCTTCGTGGTTTTTGCCGAGCATATCGCTGACCACAAGAACCTTTCTTCCATCATCGGCTCCGATCTGCTGGAAGAGCCCGGCCTGCATCGCACCCTGCTGGGTGACGGCGTTGGCTCCATCGCAGGCGCTTTGTTTGGCGGCTGCCCCAACACCACCTACGGCGAGTCCGTGGGCTGCGTTGCCATCACTCGTAATGCTTCCGTTGTGACCATCACCACCGCTGCCATTATGTGCATCGTGATCTCCTTCTTCGGTCCCTTCGTTACCTTCCTGGCTTCCATTCCCAACTGCGTAATGGGCGGCGTTTGCGTAGCGCTGTACGGCTTCATCGCTGTTTCCGGTCTGAAGATGATCCAGCAGGTCAACCTGAACGCAAGCAAGAATCTGTTTGTAGTCTCCTCTATCCTGATCCCCGGCATCGGTGGCTTGTCCGTAGCCTTCGGCGCCAACGGCGAGGTCACTCTGACTACCATCGCCTGCGCTCTGATCCTGGGCATCATTACCAATTTGCTCCTGTCCAAGGGCAAGGAAGATTAATTTTAAGACATAGCAAAAGCGTGCGGCCAAAAACCGCACGCTTTTTTATTTGCCGTGCTGCACACGGTTTTCCATATGGCCCGATTGGATCACCGGCGGTTTGGGGTCGCACAGTTCCCAGGGCACCGGCGTCTGCTTTTCTTTTTCTTTCATTTTCATCCCTCCGCCAATAGTATTGGCAAAACGGGCAGAAAAATGCGGAACGCCCTGTCGTTCCGCGCCACGAAGTGGCGTGGGAATCGTCCGTTGGGCAAAAAACACCGCTACCGATTTGGTAGCGGTGTTTGATTTTTTATACCAGATAAGCCTTAACAGCCTCGGAGGCCTGAGCGGCATCGTCGGAGACGGTCAGGGTGATGTTCATATTGTTTGCCTTGGCAAACTCTGCGCACCACAGAATGAATTCTTCGCCCACGGCCCGGTCGGTGCCGATGGTCTTGTACAGGTTGTCGATAAACACGTTGGTAATGTCGAAATTACCGGCGTGCAGGCCGCTGAGCAGGCCCTTCAACTTGTCCGCATTGTTGATGCCGTATTCCTTGGTGCTGACCAGACGGACGCGATAAGTAATATCATATGTCAACTGATTGCCATACTCGATGCACACAACATCGCCCTGCGCGTTGGCAACGGTCTCGTTGATGGCGGCAATCAATTTCTTGGTTTTACCGGAGCCTTTCAGGCCCATAATGACTTGAATCATAGGTATTCCTCCTTTGCAACCAGCGGTACTCCGCTTTAACACTATTTTACCAGTAAACAGGCCCTTTTTCAAGCCCTATTTGCGCAATCTTGAAAATATTTCTCAATGGCCTGCCGGGTTGCAGAAGTCGTGCCTTGGAACGCATCCCGTTTGCCGCCGCCACGACCGCCGAGGGTGGCGATCAGGTTTGCGCCCACGGCTTTTGCGTCGGCTTCCCGGCTGATGACGCACAGGCTGTAGCCGGTTTCGTCACTGCCGGAAAGGGTCACCGCCACGGAGCAGACCCCGGCGATGGCGTTGCACAGTTCCCGGTTGGCGTTGGGGGCCAAGTCCTTTTCAAAATGCACCGCAAGTTTTTTGCCTGCATAGCCATCGGCGATATAGGCAAAAAGCCGTTTTTCAAGGCTTGCGCTGCGGAATTTTTCCGCCCCGAGGGTTTCGTTCATACGGCGGGCAGCCACGCCGGTTTCCGTGATCTGGGCGGAAAAGGCTTGGCTGACTTGTCGGTTTTGGTCGAAAATCAGCCGCAAAATGTCCGTTGCCCGCTTGCCGCAGGCCATTTCAATCCGCACGCCTTGGTGGAATTTTACGCAGGAGAGCAGTTTAACAAGTCCCACTTCGCCGGTTTTCTGCACTTGCGCGCCGCAGCAGGCGCAGGTGTCGATGCCGGGAATCTCCACGATGCGAACGGGCCAGGGCAGGTCCTTTTTCCGGCGGTAATTGACCTTGGGCAGTTCTTCCCGGGTGGGGTAATAGCACTTCACCGGCAGGTTCTGCCAGATGGCGGCGTTGGCCCTGTCCTCGATTTTGGGCAGGTCTTCTGCCGGGATCGGGCCGTCAAAATCGATGGTCACCACATCTGCGCCGATGTGAAATCCCACATTGTGGTAGCCGTATGTTTGGAAAATAATGCCCGACACCACGTGTTCGCCAGCGTGTTGCTGCATCAGGTCGAACCGCCTGTCCCAATCGATCGCGCCGGCAACCGTGGCGCCCACTTCCTGGGGCTTGTCGCAGTAGTGGATCACTTCCTCGCCCACTTCTTTCACCGCAAACACGGTGCTTTCGCCTAAATAGCCTATGTCGCAAGCCTGTCCACCCCCCTCGGGGTAAAAGGCGGTGGCGTCCAAGGTCACGGCGTAGCCGTTGTCCGCGGGGGCGCAGCCGGTGACCGTCGCGGTAAATGCCTTTATGTGGCTGTCTTCGTAGTAGAGTTTTTTCATGTTCCCGAATCCTCTCAACCTAGCGGTTTTTTCCCATTGTACCACAAAGAACGCCTCTTTGCAACGGCGTTAATAAGGACTTTGTCGAAGGGTTTTGTTGGAATGATTGCGGGTTTCGCGGTGTTTCTAAAGATTTTCCCAGTAAACTAGTTCTATCGGAACACCCAAGGAGGACATCCTATGCAATGTCAAAAATTAAAAACTTATATGCAGACCGGTCGGGTGGTTTTCCTGCCTGTGAAAGCCATTTGCCCCAATCCCGCCCAGCCCCGGACGGTTTTTCGGGAGCGCCATTTGGACGAACTGGCGGAATCCATTCGGCAGCACGGCATTCTGCAGCCCCTTTCTGTCCGTTTGGTAGGGTCAAATTACGAACTGATCGCCGGGGAACGGCGGCTGCGGGCCGGCATTCAGGCCGGTCTGACGGAAGTGCCCTGCATCGTGATGCAGATGACCGATGAGGAATCAGCCACCACCGCGCTGGTGGAGAATTTGCAGCGGCAGGATTTGGATTTTGTGGAGCAGGCCCAAGGCATTGACCTGCTTTTGCGCCAATGGAATCTAAGCCAGGAGCAGGTGGCAAAGCGGTTGGGTTTAAGCCAAAGCGGCATTGCCAACAAACTGCGGCTTTTGCGCCATTCTGCCCCGGTCCTGGAGGCCTTGCGGGCGGCAGACCTCACCGAACGCCACGCCCGGGCCTTGCTGAAACTGCCCTCGGAATCGCTGAAATTGCAGGCCATTCGGGTGATCGCCGAAGGAAAAATGAGCGTTGCCAAGGCCGAGCAGTACATCAACTCCCTGTTGCAGGAAAAGGAAACCGACACCCCAAAAGCCAGTGTGGGCGCATTTTTAAGTTACTTAAACCAGTCTTTGGCCCGGATCCAACTGTCCGGCATCTCCGCCGTTTCGGAACGGCGGGAGACGGACAGCCAGATCGTGCTGACCATTACGATCCCCAAATGATCAGGGCGCCATCACCAGTTTCCGCAAAACTTGCGCCCACATTTGGAAGAACGTGAGTTTTTCCACCCCGTCTTCCGCTACCAGCGGGATCTCCTTCAGCACTTGCTCACCGGATCTGATATACAGTGTGCCAAGCCGCTGGCCTTTGCTTACCGGCGCAGCCACCTCCGGAAGCATTTCCGCCTGCTGGGTGACCCCGCTTTTTTGGGCCTTGTCGATGAGTACCGCGTCTTCCCCCGATGGCACAGCCACAACCGTGTCTTTCACGCCCAAATTTACCGGGATTTCCGTTTTTTCGGTTTGGGGCGTGATCAGCGCATAGGTGGCAAAGCCGTAATCCAGCAACGATTTGCAGGCGGCGAACCGGTCTTTGGAACTTTCGCACCCCATCACCACCGCCACCAGTTCCATATCTTCCCGGCTGGCCGACGCGGACAGGCAGTAGCCTGCATTGGCGGTGAAGCCGGTCTTTAATCCCGTTGCCCCTTGATAGAACCGCACCAGTTTGTTGGTGTTGGACAGACCGAATGCGCCATTTCGCACGGTGTCCATCCAGATTGTGGTGTATTTTTTGATATCCGGGTGTTTTTTCAGAAGTTCCCGGGACATTAAGGCGATATCGCAGGCGGAAGTTTTGTGGTCTTTGGCGTCCGCCCCGTCGTCAAGGCCGGTGCAGTTGACGAAATTGGTGTCGTTCATACCCAGTTCTTTGGCCCGCTGGTTCATCTGCTGGACGAATGCAGCCTCACTGCCGGCCAGATGCTCGGCCATGGCGCAGGCACAATCGTTGGCAGAGGACACCGCGATGCATTTGACCATTTCCGCCACGGACATCGTTTCGCCCACTTTCAGGTATACCTGACTACCGCCTTTGGCCGCGGCAGATTCAGAGGTGGTGACCGAATCGTCCCAGTTTATGCGGCCGGAGTCGATGGCCTCCATGATCAGCAGCATGGTCATCACCTTGGTGACGCTGGCAGGCGCTAAGGCTTCGTGGGCGTTTTGTTCATAGAGGATTTGGCCGGTGGCCACATCCATCAAAAGAGCGCTTTTGGCAGGTATGTTCATATCCACCGCTTTTGCCGGCAGGCAGAGTCCGGCCAGCAACAGGACCATCAGCGCTACAGATAACACTTTCTTCATTTCAATCCCCTCCTAAAGGCAGTGTATGCTGGCTGTCCCACCGGTAGAATTCGAATGGAGAATTCAGAATTATGCGGGCGATTGATAATCGCCCCTACAAGGCATACGGTAGGTATCATAAGGATTTGTAGGGGCGAGCATTGCTCGTCCGAAATGGACCGTCGAGGACGCCGGTCCCTACAATGCATACGAAAGGTTTCGATAGAATTTGTAGGGGACGCTGCCCACATCGTCCCGCGTCATTCTGCATTATGAATTCTGCATTTTGCACTTTGCATTCTGCATTATGCATAAAAAGTACCGGAGGGTCACTCCGGTACTTTTTGGGGTATATCAGGGAATTATTCAGCGTCTTCTGCAGTTTCTTCGGTTGCTGCTTCGTCGGCTGCAGGTTTCTTATTGGCCTTCAGTTTCAAATACAAGATCACGCCAACTGCGCCGATGCCGATGGAAACCACCACGATCAGCACCAAAATCACCACGGTAATGCCGCTGCCTTCGCCCTTCTTGGCAGGCTTCTTGTTTCCCTCGTCGTTATCGGTGTCGGGGGTAGATGCATCGGGGGTGGACTCGTCGGGGGTAGACGCCTCAGGCGTGGACACATTCGGAGTAGATTCCTCGGGGGTAGATGCCTCAGGGGTGGACTCCTCTTCGGTCTCTACAGACTTGTATGTCGCGGTTACCTTCACATTTTCACCGGGCATAGTGAACGTGGTGGAAGCGGCGGTGGGATCAGCCAGTTTCACGCTGCCCGCATTTACTTCCCACTTGTCGAAGACTTTGCCTTCGGGGGCAACGCGGGCGGTGATGGTAACGGTTTCGCCGGAATTGACCACGGACTTGTCGACCGTGCCGTTCTTGACAGTCACTTCGTAGGACGCGCCCAGAGTCAATTGGAAGTAGTTATAGTAGCCCAAGCCTTTTTCCGCCTGAGGATCGTAAGGTGTTGCGCCCTTGCTGCTTCTCTCCTGGGAAATCACAGCGGTGTACTCGCCCTGATAGCCGGAAAGGTCAGGTGCCTTGCCGTAAAGCACAGCGTCGGCAATGATATCCATGGTGCCGCCGTTGATAATGAAATCGCCGTCGCTCTTAATTGCCGGGTAGCCACCCTCTGCTCTGAGTTTCAGGTGGCCGCCGTCCACGGTGATCTTCCGGAATGTGGTGATACAAGCGTTGCTGTCGGTGTGAATGTCCAACTGCGCGCCGTTGCTGATCTCCAATTCGCCGTTGATGGAGTACAGACCGCAGGCCGTATCTGTTCCTTCAATCTTCAAACTACCGCCGTTGATCTTGATGACTCTCGTCTTATCGCCGATACCAAGAGACCAGCCCGCGCCGTTTTTCGCCACATTCAGTTCGATATTGGCCTCGTCCAAAGTCAGGTCGTAATTACACGGCACATTCGCGGTGGGTACATCGGGATCGTAAAAATGAATACCGTGGGCTTTCTTTGCATCCAGGCTCAGTTTGCCATCGCCGGTGATGGTCAGGTGGGCCTTTGTTGCTCTGATGACAGCGCCATAGCCCTCGATGTAACTGTCGCTTTCCACAACGATGGTGTAAGAATCAGGGCCACCGGCAACACCGGTAACGGCAAGGGGCACCGCCGCAGATTTCAGCGT
Organism: Oscillospiraceae bacterium; assembly: GCA_017399325.1. Taxonomy (GTDB): domain Bacteria; phylum Bacillota; class Clostridia; order Oscillospirales; family Oscillospiraceae; genus Faecousia. The sequence continues at coordinate 2,803 of JAFQDY010000228.1, read as the reverse complement.
TGCGTCCTTTAAGTAAATGGTGGGCTCGCCGCCGGTGGGGTAAGTGATTTTGATGTTATAGTTGCTCTCAGAAGCGGTTGCCGTATTGGCCGCGCCGCCCTGGGTGATCAAGTAAGTGGTGCTGCCTTCTGCCACGGCATAATCCGTCGTTGCGCCGGCTGTCGCATCGCTGACAATGCTGATCTTTGCATTGCCGGCTGCGCTTGCCACAACGGGAAGCAAGCCTGCGATCAGGCAGATGGCCAACAGTAATCCAAGAAGTTTTTTCATTGTTTTTTCCTCCTTTTGGTGGGATGTGAAAAACACATATTTCCTGTTCGATTTTAACATATCCCCTGTGGATGTACAACCTTTATTTTTACAGGAAAGGTGGATTTTTTTATGGTTTTCGGCAGAAGCAAACTCCCACCGAAATTGAGGATTGAGAATTGCGGGGAGCGAGGGGAGCGCCGCCTGCGGCGGGATGAGCGACCCGAGCGAGTGGCAGCGGTCGATAAAATCGAGGAAAAGCGTAAGCCCGAAGATTTTATCGGGCACCGCAACAGGGGAGCAATGCTCGCCCGTAATGGACCGTCCGGGAGGCCGCCCCCTACAAGGCTTGCCTCTCCCTTTGGGAGAGGTGGCTGCCCGTAAGGGCAGACGGAGAGGGTTTTTCCGAATCTGTATAACCCCCTCAGTCAAAAATCGGAGATTTTTGCCAGTTCCCCCAGAGGGAGAGCCAAGATCATTCTACATTATGAATTCTGCATTTTGCACTTTGCACTTTACATTGAAAAAAGCACCGGAGGGTCACTCCGGTGCTTTGGGTTTATTGGGGATTATTCAGCATCCTCTGCCGTTTCCTCGATTGCTTCTTCCGTTTCCTCGGCTGCTGCTTCGATCACTTCTGCAGGTGCTTTTGCTTTGAACAGTTGGATGCCCATTTTCTTCATAGTGATAATGGTGAACACAACAACTGCCGCGATGGCCAGAACCAGCACAACGATCATAATGATGAACAGGGCGATAAAGCCGCCGTTGCCCTTATTGGAAGTAGCAGGCTTCTTGTTGCCCTCGTCGTTATCGGTGTCGGGGGTAGATGCATCGGGGGTGGACTCGTCGGGAGTGGATACATCGGGGGTGGACACTTCGGGTGTGGACTCCTCGGGAGTGGACGCCTCGGGTTCGTCTTCTACCTGAGTGGGGTCGTCTTTATAGGTTGCGGTGACCTTGACATTTTCCTTGGGCATTACGAAAGTGGTGGTCATTGCGGCGGGGTCAGCCAGTTTGATATCGCCTTCGTTGATTTCCCACTTGTCGAAGACCTTGCCCTCGGGGGCGATACGGGCAGTGATGGTAACGGTTTCGCCGGAATTGACCACGGACTTGTCGGCTGTGCCGTTCTTCACGGCTACTTCGTAGGACACGCCCGGGGTGATCTTGAAGTAAACATAGCGGTCTTGCTGTGCGGACTTTTCGGGGTCGTACTGGACTGCGCCCTTGCCGTCCACAGAGTTACAAACCACGACGGTGCAGTTTTCCGCATAGTCGCCGAAGTCGATCTTCACGGTTGTGGGGCTGTAGGAGAAGGGCCCGCCCACCACATCGATGGTGCCGCCGTAAATCTGGAATTCCTTGCCGGCATAGAACGCGCTGGTGCCGCCGTGACGGATATTGATGTCGCCACTTTCAATGTAGATGCCGTTTTCCACGCGGACAAAGCCAGCGGTTTCGGAATCGCTGCCCTGAACAACTTCGATCTTGGCGCTGTTCTTAATGTACAGGTTGCTGTTCTGGTTGGGGGTGTTGGAGTAGAACACGCTGGCGTTGATCAGAGTGGCCTTCAATGTGCCGCCGTCAACGATGAAATCTCTGGTGTGGTTGCCGAAACCGGCGCCGTAGTCGCCCTTTTGCATATTCTGGGTCAGTTCGATGTTGGCGTTATCCAAAATGATGTCGAACTTGGGGCCTGCGTCCTTAACGTCTGCCTGGTAAATACCCACGGCGAAGGAGCGATTGCCGATCAAATTCAACTTGGCGTCACCGGTGAAGGACATATGCGCGCCGATAGAGCGAATACCGAAGGCGTTGGTACCGGCTTCGATGGTACTTTCAGCCTCTGTGTGGAACACATAGGTCAGCGGAATGGCCGCAGAAGAAGAAATGGAAACGGCGATCTTATTGTCAACGCCTTTCAGGTTGGCGTTTTTCAGGAAAACGGTGGGATTGCCGTCTACAAACTGGAATTTAATGTTGTAGTTATCCGCGTTTGCGGTCTCTGTGCGGGCAACGCCGTCCTCGGTGATCAGGTAAACAGGTTCGCCGCCATTGGTGGTTTCGACCGTTACCGTATCGCCGGCTGCGCTGTTGATGAAACTGATCTTTGCAGTTTCGCCGGCTGCGCTGGCGATCACGGGCAGAAGACCTGCGATCAGGCAGATGGCCAGTAACAAACTAAAGAGTTTTTTCATTGGATTTTCCTCCTTTTTTACGGGAAAGGCTTTGGGGGCATTTATAGTTCAATACTAGCATATTCGTTGGGTTGTTGCAACATTTTTTTGCTTTTCCGCCATCTTTGCCCGCCGTTTTGTTCATTTTCCTTCCGTTTTGTTCATATCGCCACGATTCACCAAGAAAATCCAACATAAAAACGCAAAGTGCAAAATGCAAAATCAAGAACGGGGAATTATGCACCCGCGGGGCGTCGGAAATAATCAAGGTATGCTTGCCCCCGGCAAGCATTGAAATTTTTGATTCGCTGCGCGGAGCACCACGCCGCCCCCTACAAGGCTTGCCTCTCCCTTTGGGAGAGGTGGCTGCCCGT
>JAFQDY010000227.1 GCA_017399325.1 Oscillospiraceae bacterium | reverse complement strand
AGCAACGCAGGCGCTACTGCGGCAAGGCGCGCACCGGGCACCGCAAACGGAACCCGGACCCCTCCCACGACCAAAGGGGGATTCGGCATAAACAAATTCTGCAAACAAGGTTTTCTGCCTCATCCCCCTTATGGAATCCCCCAATGACTTTGTGAATTTTTTAATTCTCAATTCTCAACTCTCAATCCTCAATTCTTTTCAGGAGTGATTTTATGAAACTTCGTCTTGCGATCCCCGAAGATGTGCCGGGCATTCTGGAACTTTTGCGTCAGGTGGGACAGGTCCATTACAACGGCCGTCCGGACATTTTCCGGGACAACGCCCAAAAATACGGCCCGTCCCAAGTGCTTTCTATGTTGGGAAAGCGTGAGACCCCCATTTTGGTGGCTTACGAGCGCAAAAAGGTGCTGGGCTACTGTATGATGCAGATCCAGTCCTATTACCGGGACACGGTGATCCGCGACCATACCACCTGCTACATCGACGATCTGTGCGTGGACGAAAAGGCCCGGGGCAAGCACATCGGCACGGCGCTGTATGAGGCCGCGGTGGCATTGGCAAAAGAGCAAGGCTGCGCCGACATCACCTTGAATGTGTGGACCTGTAATGAGTCGGCTATGAAATTCTACGAAAAACTGGGCCTGAAACCCCGAAAAATCACCATGGAACAAGCGCGGTAAGAATGCAGAATGCAAACTGCATAATGCAGAAAGATCTGGGCTCTCCCTCTGGGGGAGCTGGCAAAAATCTCCGATTTTTGACTGAGGGATTGTTTTGTTGTGACAACCCCTCCGTCCAGTGTGCCACTGGACACCTCCCCTTACACAGGGGAGGCTTCGCATCGTTTGCCCGATATACCCATAAGGGAGCATTTATATGTTAGAAAAGAACAAACTTTATGAGGCCGCGGTTACCGACTACACCGCCGAAGGGCAGGGCGTTGCCCATGTGGAAGGCTGCGCGGTGTTCATTCCCAATGCCATCGCGGGCGAAATTTACCGCATCCGCATCGAAAAGGCGGCAAAAACATGGGCAGCCGGCAAGATCACGGAGATCTTGGAGAAATCCCCCCACCGCGTCCAGCGGGAATGTCCCATTTCTTCCGGTTGCGGCGGCTGCGACTTCTGGCATATGGACTATGAAGAAGAAACCCGCCTGAAAGCGGAGCGTGTCCGCGCCTGCTTAAACCGCCTTGGTGGCGAAAATTTAACCCAAATGCCCATTTTGGCCGCGCCCACCTGCAAAGGCTACCGGAACAAGGCCCAGTACCCGGTCTCGTCCCAAAAAGGCCGTGTATTTGCCGGTTTTTTCAAGGCCGGCACCCACCAAGTGGTGGAAAACGAAACCTGCCTGATCTTGCCCCCGGAAACCCAGCAGGTTCGGGGCATCGTGATAGATTATGTAAACCAACATGGCATTTCTGCCTACGACGAAACCACCGGAAAAGGCCTGCTGCGCCACATTTATGTGCGCCGGGGCGAGGTGTCCGGACAGGTGCTGGTGTGTCTTGCGGTAAACGGCCGGAAACTGCCCCACAGCGAAGTCTTGATCAAAAGACTGCAAGAAGTCCCCGGCTTTGCCACTTTGGTGCTCTCCGTGAACACCAAAAAGGGCAACACCGTCCTGGGCGACGAGGAGATCGTCCTCTACGGCCCGGGCTATATCGAGGACGCCCTCTGCGGCCTTACCTTCCGTCTGTCGCCGAAATCGTTCTACCAAGTGAACCACCACCAGGCCCAGCGGCTGTATGATGCTGCCATCGAACAGGCCAGCATCACCAAGGACGACTTGGTGCTGGACTTATACTGCGGCGTGGGTACGATCACCCTTGCTATGGCAAAAGCCGCCGGCAAGGTCATCGGCGTGGAAGTGGTGGAGCAGGCGGTGAGGGATGCCAAAGAAAACGCAAAGCGTAACGGCATTGATAACGCGGAATTCTTCTGCGGCGACGCGGGAAAAGCCGCTTTGGAACTGGAAAAGCAAGGCATTCACCCCGATGTGGTGGTGGTGGACCCACCCCGCAAGGGTCTGAATGCCGACACCATCGAGGCCCTCTCCCGAATGTCCCCCAAGCGGATCGTGTATGTGTCCTGCGACCCGGCCACTTTGGCCCGGGATGTGGCCCTGCTGAAAGACCGGGGCTACCGTCTCCAATCCGCCCAGGCCGCCGACCTGTTCCCAAGATGCTCCCATGTGGAATCTGTTGTGTGTTTGACCAAATAAATCCGTTGCAAGTGTTTGTTTTGAGGTGATTTATCGTGGAATTTGTAAGCGAATATGTATATATTCTGGACCGGGACGATCGGGCGCACTTTGTGCAACGCTATTACGGCACAAAGTATGACGACAGCTATCGGGCGGAGGTTTGTCTTGCAGACAAAAAGTACAGCCTCCTCGATTTGTATATGACAGACGAAGAGGAAACGGAGGGCGAATATCTGCCCTTCGTGCGCGGTGGTGAGTGGAGCAAATTTTTCACCGACCCCTCCGAAAATGTCCGGACGATCATCGCCGAAGCGGGATTATCCGGTGTTTCGGCAGAAAAACTGCTGTTCGTCAGTATGCAAAGCAACGCCAGATTGACGGAGGAATGCGATGGTTTCATAGCCTCACTCGCAGGGGTGGAGGCATTGGACGCGGTGCTGACCGCGGAAGCCATCTGTTTGGCCGAAGCCAAAACCCCAAGCCCCGCCAAGCAGGAAGAACTGGTTGCCCAATGGCTCGTGGGTCGGATCTGAAATCGCCCACAATGACCCGTACTTTGAAGAATACCGAAAAAAAGGCCCCCTTGTGTAAAGGGGGCTGTCTGCGGAGCAGACTGGGGGATTGTTTTGATACGAACAACCCCTCCGTCAGCCTGCTCGGTTGACACCTCCCCTTGCACAGGGGAGGCTTTTATTTTTTTGCAACCTTATGAAAGGATATTAATACGCGCCGGTGTCTACGGTGTAGACCAGTTTGTAGGTGACGCCGGCCTCAATGGGGGTCTGATCGATGCCCAGCGAAGCATACGCATCGCCCACATAGAAACCCCAGTAAGCGCCGTCTTCTTCAAAGACCGCCTTTTCGCCGTCCACTTTTTGGATATACAGACCGTACTGACCCTGTTCGCCTTCGATAATGCCCGCTTTTTGCAGCGCCGCGCCCAGATATTCCTCATCGGACTGAATGGGGAATTCTTTTTCCGAGCCGTCTTTGTGGACGACCACCAAAGTGAAGGCCTTCACGCCCTCCTGGGTGTCGGGTCGGGTGGCAAAATACACGCCCACCAGCGCGGCCACCACCAGCACCAACGCGATGACGGCCCATAACAGTTTCTTGTTCATAAAAAATACCTCCAAAAACAAAAAGTCCGCGGCGCAAACACTGCACCGCGGCCGGTTTTCCGCGACAAACGCTCCTTTCGTACTGCGCAAAAGGAAGGAGAAACCGATTCGTAGGTCTTCTGACTTGCGTTTTTGCAAAGGAGGTTGCGGCCTTTGCGGACGGCCTTGCCTTCCCGGTTTCCCAGTGACTGACTTTCGTCAAAAAGGCATCCAATAACGCTTACAGCGGCGGTACCGTTCGGGAATTGCACCCGATTATCTTGTTCAGCCGCAAGGGTTTTTATGCCCGGGCGGCCACGAAACGGCTATTCGGTTGTCAAGAGAATCATACCACCAAAATGGCGTATTGTCAACGGCTTCCGGGCGTTCAAAGAACGCCCCTACCATTTTTATCGATACCTACCATATCATTGTAGGGACCGGCCTCCCGGACGGTCCATTACGGGCGAGTAGAATGCAAAATGATCTTGGCGCCCCCTCCGGGGGAGCTGGCAAAAATCTTTGATTTTTGACTGAGGGGGTTATACAGATCCGGAAAACCCTCTCCGCCTGCCCTTGCGGGCAGCCACCTCTCCCAAGGGGAGAGGCAAGAACGCCCGCGTAATTTTCAATTCTTAATTCTTAATGTATCCGCTTGTAGACCACGGTATAAGTCGCGCCGTTTTCCACCAAGGTGGTGTCGATGGGCAGGGATTTGTAACTGCTGCCTTTCCACAGCAGCCATTGCGCGCCGGCAGCAGGGGTCACGCCCTGCACCCGGTGGATGTACGAGCCGTCGCTGCCCTCACCGATGGTGATGAAGCCGGCATATTCCAAGGCCTTGCACACATTCTCTTCCGGCGTTACCACCAGATAAGTGCCGGCGGGAATGCCGAAGGTGTCCTGCAGCACCACCCAGAACGCTTTCTGTTTCAATGTGCCCCGCTCAACCAGACAGGCTTCTACTTCCGTCAGGGAATCCACCGGGGCGGACAGACCCGTATAGACATTTTCGTTGGTAAAGTAAACGGGATTTTCCCGGTTGTTGATGGGGTCTTCCGCATTTCTGTAACGACCCCGAACACCGGAGCGGAAGTAGTCCACGCCGTCGGTATAAACGTGATATGTGGCGCTGACAAGGGTAGCGCCGCCAACGGAAGTCAAGTAACCGCCAAACGAAACGGCATCGTTGCCGGGTGCGCCGATGTGATAAACGCCCTCGTCGATGACAGCCTCATAGCCCATATACTCCGCAAAGGCCTTGGCTTCTTTCCAAGCGGTGCCGATATGACCCCGGGCGATGGGCAGAAATACATTGTAAAACAGGTGCGTGCCCGCATCGTCGGCGCTTGTCAACGGGGCAGGCTGGGTGTAGACCAGTTGATAGGTCTGACCGGCTTCCACGATGAGCAGGTCGGTGGCCTTGTCTGCGGGGGTTTCACCCACACAGACCGCCCAGTAGGCGCTATCTTCTTCAAAGACTGCCTTTTCGCCGTCGGCGGTTCTGACGCGCAGACCGAAGCGGTTTTCTTCCGCTTCCACAAGGCCCGCTTTTACCAGTGCCGCGCCCAGATAGGTTTCCTCGGTTTCCAAAGTCTGCTCTTTCTTTGAGCCGTCTTTGTGGACGGTCACAAGGGTAAAGGACTTGGCGCTTTCGGAACTTTCTGTGTTGCCGGAACTTTCCGTGCCGGTGGGATCACCGGTGGTTTCCGTGGCGGATGTGTCGGCGGGTTGTTTTGGCCTGATAACAAAGGACATACCGATCAGCGCAGCGATCACCAAAACCAATGCGACGGTGACCCATAACAGTTTCTTGTCCATAAAAAGTCTCCCTTAAACCACTGCCCCTGCAGCAAATGCGGCAGGGGCAGATCTGCGGTTTTTCTTTAAATTATACCATTGCGCAGGTGATGATGGCCATTTTGTAGACCTCGTCGGCGTTGCAGCCACGGGACAGGTCGTTGATGGGGGCAGCCAGACCCTGCAGAATGGGGCCGTAAGCCTCAAAGCCGCCCAGCCGCTGGGCGATCTTGTAGCCGATGTTGCCGGCCTCGATGGTGGGGAAGATGAAGGTGTTGGCGTAGCCGGCAACGGGGGAGCCGGGGAACTTCAGCTGGCCGACTTCGGGAGCAACAGCTGCGTCGAACTGCATTTCGCCGTCGATCAGCAGGTCGGGAGCCATTTCCTTAGCAACCTTGGTAGCTTCGTTGGACAGCTTGACAGTGCCGCCCTTGCCGGAGCCGTTGGTGGAGAAGGAAAGCATAGCCACCTTGGGCTCGATGCCGAATACCTTGGCGGTATTAGCGGTCTCAACGGCGACTTCTGCCAACTTGCGGGCGGCAGAAACGGTCACATTGCCTTCTTTATCCACGGAATCTTCGTAACTTAAGTTGATGGCGCAGTCGCCCATAGCCAGTTTTTCTTCGCCGCGAACCATAATGAAGCAGGAAGAAACCAGATTTGCGCCCTTCTTGGTCTTGACCAGTTGCAGAGCGGGACGAACGGTGTCAGCGGTGGAGTAGGTAGCGCCGCCCAGCAGTGCGTCAGCGTAGCCCATTTTCACCAGCATAGTGCCGAAGTAGTTGCCCTTGGAAAGGGCAGCACGGCAGTCTTCTGCAGACATTTTACCCTTGCGCAGTTCTACCATCTTTGCAACCATCTCGTCCATACCTTCGTAGGTCAGGGGGTCGAGGATCTCAACGCCCTCGATGTTGAAGCCGCCCTTTGCGGCGTTGGCCTTGACTTCGTCAACGTTACCCACCAGAATGGGGGTCAAAAAGCCGCCCTCGACCAGACGCGCGGTGGCCTCCAGAATACGGGCGTCGTGGCCCTCGGTAAAGACGATCTTGCGGGGATTTGCCTTTAAGGTTTCGATCATAGCATTGAACATTTCGTTTTCCTCCAATTTCAGGCCGTGGCCCATATTTTTACAGGATAATTATACATCACAAGTTGTCCGTTCGCAACCGTTTCGGGCAGAATATTTCCAAAAAACCAGCAAAAAATGATTTACAAAGGCCGCCTGTTCTGCTATTGTAAAGACAGAAATACCGGAGGGGGGTTTTCACAATGGACACAGTATTGTGGTTTGCCTTGTTGATTGTCTTTGTCGTGGCAGAAGCGGCGACCGTGGGTATGGTCTCGGTCTGGTTTGCGTTGGGCGCGCTCTGCGCGATGATAAGCGGTCTTTTGGGCGCAAAAATTTGGCTGCAAATCGTGGTGTTTGTGGCGGTGTCGGGCGTAAGCCTTGCGGCTCTGCGGCCGATTGCCAAGAAGTATTTTAATGCAAAACGCATCAACACCAACGTGGACGCGCTGGTGGGCAGAACCTGCCTGGTGGTCGTGCCCATTGACAATGTAAATGCCTGCGGCCAGGTAAAGGTGGGAGACGTGGAATGGTCTGCCCGCAGCAGTAAGGACGAACCCATCGCGGCAGGTACGCAGGTGCGTATCGACCGGGTGGAGGGCGTCAAGGTATTCGTAACACCCATTGAGGTGAAAGTGGGATAAGGAGGAAATTATGGGACCCTATTTGATTTTAGGAATTATTGTGATTGTATTTATCATCTTTATCAAGTGCATCGTGGTGGTGCAGCAGTCCAAGGCCTACGTGATTGAGCGCCTGGGTGCATTCCAGGCGGTGTGGGGCGTGGGCCTGCACCTGAAGATGCCGTTTTTCGACCGGATCGCCCGGAAGGTCAGCCTGAAGGAGCAGGTTTTGGACTATCCGCCCCAGCCGGTCATCACCAAGGATAACGTAACCATGCAGATCGACACGGTGGTCTACTATCAGATCACCGACCCCCAGCTGTACACCTACGGCGTGGAGCGGCCGATGGTCGCTATGGAGACCCTGACGGCCACCACCCTGCGTAACATCATCGGCGACCTGGAACTGGACCAGACTTTAACCTCCCGGGACGTGATCAACACCCGTATGCGGGCCATTTTGGACGAGGCCACCGACCCCTGGGGCATCAAGGTCAACCGGGTGGAACTGAAGAACATTCTGCCTCCGGCGGACATTCAGAGTTCCATGGAAAAGCAGATGAAGGCCGAGCGCGACCGCCGGCAGGCGATTTTGCAGGCAGAAGGCCAGAAAAAATCTGCTATTCTGATTGCAGAAGGCGAAAAAGAGTCCGCTATTTTGCGTGCCGATGCAGAAAAGCAGGCGGCTATCCTCAAAGCAGAGGGCGAAGCGGAAGCCATTCGTGCAGTGCAGAAAGCGCTGGCAGACTCCATCGAAATGCTCAATGAAAAAGCCCCCAACGATCAGGTGATTAAGCTCAAGTCCATTCAGGCTATGGAAAAGGTGGCAAATGGCCAAGCAACCAAGATCATCATTCCCTCCGAGATGCAAGGCTTGGTGGGATTGGCAAACGGCATTGTGGAAGGCGTAAAGAAATAATGGCGAGCAAGAAAGAAAAGCGCTTTATTCGCGTTCACGCAGAGGGCGGCGGATTTACCGGACCTGCCACCTATATTCTGGTGGACCGACTCACCGGCGTGAATTACCTGTACGCTGCCGGCGGCTATGGCGGCGGCATCACGCCCCTGCTTGACCCGGAAGGCAAGCCGATCGTTACACCCGTCCCCAAGGAAATGCAGAATGCATAATGAAAAATGATAGGGGCGGATAGTATCCGCCCATAAAAGGTATACATCAGGTATCGTAAGAATCTGTAGGGGCGAGCATTGCTCGCCCGCACAATTCTCAATTCTCAATATAAAAAGGAGTGCCAAACGGCACTCCTTTTTATACTTCTTTATACATCGTCACCGCGTCGTCTTTGCGGACATTGTCGGCAACTACCAGGACCTCAACGGTCACGGCACGGCTGCCAAGGGCAATCTGGATCCGGTCGCCGGGTTTGACCTCATAACTTGCCTTCACCACGCGGCCGTTGACGCTGATGCGACCGTTGTCGCAAGCCTCATTGGCGATGGTGCGGCGTTTGATCAGCCGGGAGACCTTCAGATATTTGTCCAGGCGCATTACTTAGCCACAGCGTCCTTCAGAGTCTTGCTGGCCTTGAAAGCGGGCAGACGGGTAGCGGGGATCTGAACGGCTTCCTTGGTGCGGGGGTTGCGGCCCATACGGGCATCGCGGCACTTAACATCAAAAATGCCGAAGCCGGAGAGTTGTACGCGCTCACCACCGGCCAAAGTAGCGGTGATGGTCTCGAAGGTAGCGGAAACGACGCGCTCTGCATCCTTCTTAGTCAAGCCGGTTTTCTCAGCAACAGCGGCAATCAGTTCGGTTTTATTCATAAAAATTTACCTCTTTTCTAAAATTGGGATACCTTAACACTAACACAATGTTGACCAAAAAGCAAGGGGTTTTTGCAAAAAAACTGGTAAAATTCGCAAAAAAGTGAATTAAAGTCCAAGAAAATTCGCAATTTTCTCGCCTTTTGGGAGCAATAAGCAATCTTCCCGCCTTAAAGCCTTGAACCAAACCACAAAAGCGGCGTAAACTACCACGCCCAAAGCAACGGGAACGCCGCACAAAATCAGGCGGCTGGAGACCGAAAGGGCCACAAGAATTCGATATGCGCCCCACACTGCAGCGCCCATAATGGCGGCAGGGATCAGGGGGCGGAGCAGGTTTTTCACCACCTGCACTTTGCCCGGCACGATGCGGCCGATGGCGATCAGGTTCATAAGGCCGATGCACAGGTAGCACAAAAGCATACCCACAGGCGCGCCCACGATGCCGATCTGAGGATTGCCCACCAGCAAGTATACGACCACCAGTTTCATACCGCCGCAAAGCAGGGTGTTGATCACAGGAATGTGGGCATAGCCGTGGGATTGGAGCACCACATTGGTATACTGGATCACGCCGTAGAAGAACACATTTGCACCCAAAACCGTGAGAATGGTCCTTGCCAGCGCCAGTTCTTCACCGGTATAACCGCCAAGCAATCCCATCACAGGCCCGGCCAAAATGCTCAAACCCACCGCGCAAGGCAGGCTCAAAAGTCCCGTAATGCGGGCGGCGGATTCTTGGGTGGCCTTGGCCTCACTGTGGTTGCCCACGGCCAAAGCTGCGGTGATGGCCGGCAGCACCGAGGTGGTGATGGGAACCATAAAGGCGCATGGCATATTGAACACCGTCTGACACATATTATAAATGCCCTTGGTGGTGTCGGCAACGGACTGGCTCATGCCGTTTGCGGTGAGCAGCTGGCCCATATAGAGGTTGGTTTCGATGACAGTGAGCACCTGCAGACCTGCCGAGCCGATGGTGATGGGAACGGCGATGGCCAAAAGTTCCTTGGCGGTCTTGCCGTAACTTAGGGGCACATCGGAAGTGGCGGGCAAGTCCCGATAGGCGGGCCGCCATTTGCCGTGCAGATACAAAGCCGACACCAGACAACTGACCGTCACGCCCAAAATGGCAGCGCCTGCGGCGTACGCCACATTGGCGGTGGACTTCATCACAAAATAGGCCAGCGCAAGACCCACGACCAACTTGAAAAAGGCCTCAATGATTTGAGAATTGGAGGTGGGGCGCATATCCCCTTGCCCCTGGAAGAAGCCTCGGTTGGTTGACATAATACACATCAGCAACGCGCAAGGACCAAGACAGAAAATGCTCGCCCAGGCGTCGGGCTGCTTCTGAAATGATGCCAACTGGTGGGAAAATCCCATCATCAGGGCGGTGCTTACGATGCCGAGTCCCAAGAAAATGCCCCGTGCGGTGTTGTAGATCCGCCGCACCTGATTGTAGTTGCCAAGAGAACTTGCCTGGCTGATCATACGGCTCATAGCGATGGGCAGACCTGCGGTGGAGATCAGCAGCAGCACCGTGTAGATGTCATAGGCGGTGATAAAGTAGCCGTAGCCTTTGTCCCCGATGACCATTTTCAGGGGGATCTTGTAGAACGCGCCGATGATCTTCACGATGATGGTTGCCATAGCCAGCAGCGCCGCGCCGTGGAGGAACGTCTGTTTTTTGTTTATTTGGTGCATACTTCCTCCTTTTCCATCACCTTGGGAATGGCGTATTCCATCATTTCCGCCACGGTTTCATTCAAATCGATGGTGGGGAAATGGCCGTTTTGGTAGAGGATCTTGCCCCGGACCATAGTCATAGCCACATCACCGCCCTTGGCGGAGAAAACAAGGCTGGAGATCACATTGTGACAGGGGATCAAATGGGGCGCAGAGAAATCCACAAGGACGATGTCCGCGTCCAAACCCGTTTTCAGCATACCGCAGTTTTCGCGGTTTTGGGCTTTCGCGCCGCAGACCGTTGCCATCATCAAAGGGGCGATGGCGGGCATAGCGTCGGCGTCGCCGCCTGCCTGACGGGCCTGCAAGGCAACAAACCGCATCACTTCAAACAGGTCCAGATTGCCGCTTGCAACGGCGCTGTCCGTACCCAAAGCCACGTTTACCCCCGCTTTCACCAGGTCGGTGATGGGAGTGGGGCGATCGCCCTGTTTGGCTGCGGCAATGGGGGTGGCCACGGCAGATGCCTTGGCTTTGCCCAGCAGTTTTTGTTCTGTTTCGGTGAGGTGGGCGCAGCCTGCGGCGGTTACGGGAACACGGAAAACCCCGTGGCAGGCAAGCAGTTCCGCCTGGGTCAGGCCTGTGCGCTCTTCGCAATCTAGAACTTCTTCAGCCGTTTCCGCCAGATGCATTTGGATGCCCAAACCCTGCTCGGCGGCATAAGCGGAAAGGGCCTCCCACAACCGGTGGTTGGAGGTGTACTCCGCGTGGATGCCTGCGTCGATCTTGATGCGGCCGCCATCATAATTGTGCCATTTTTCTACGGCGCGCACCAGCGTTTTGCAGCCGGGGTCGGTTTCAAAGTCGAAATCTTCGCTCTCGTCCACAAATCGGGTGGCGGCCAAGGCGATGTTGGCCTTGATGCCCACTTCCGCGGCAATTTCAGCGGTGATCTCGGGGGAATAGTACAGGTCGGAAACGGAAGTCACGCCAAACCGCAGACATTCCGCCAGCGCCAGTTTGATGGCGGCTTTTGCGGAGCGCGCATCGATCTTGCTCTGACGGGTCAGCAGTTCTTTCAGGGCGTCTGTCTTGCCCGCGTCGTCCAAGAGGTTTCGCAACACTGCGGTGGGCAGATGGGTGTGGCAGTTGATAAGACCCGGGATCGCCACCATACCTGTGCCGTCAATGATGGTTTTCGGCTGGTCGGTGGGGGCGGTTTTGCCCATATAGACTATTTTGCCGCCTTCGATGCCGATGTATGCGCCAAAAAGCACATCGGTCTTTTCGTTCATGGTTACCGCGGTAACATTGGAAATTAAAGTATCCAAACTAACACTTCCTTTATGCGTGTCTTTTTTGCGGGCGACCACAGGTCGCCCCTACAATGGGGTTCGTAAGAATT
>JAFQDY010000226.1 GCA_017399325.1 Oscillospiraceae bacterium | reverse complement strand
GTCTGTACCATGACCGCTCTGGTCGCCCTGCTGGGCAACGGCCTGGACGGCATCGTCTGGGGCGAGGACATCGGTGCCAACCTGACCATCAACGGCTTCATGTCGGTCTTCCCCGGCAAGATCTCCGCTACCTGCGTTGCCATCTGCCTGTCTCTGTTCGCCATCTCCACCGTTCTGACCTGGGCTCTGTATGGTACCCGCTGCGTGGAGTTCCTGTTCGGTTACAAGGCCTCCAAGATCTATCAGATCATCTTCTGCGCATTCGCCTGTATCGCCGGTGCCGTTTCTCTGGACCTGGCCTGGGCTATCGCTGATACCCTGAACGGCCTGATGGCTATCCCCAACCTGGTCGCTCTGCTGCTGCTGAGCCCCGTGGTCATCAAGCTGACCAAGGAGTACTTCCAGAACGTCAAGGCTGGCAAGTAAATCATAGTTACACAAAAACCCCGGTGCATCTGCACCGGGGTTTTTCTTTGTCTTGTGCCGTGAATTGTCATCCCGAGCGCAGCCGAGGGATCTCACGGCAGGCGCATCACCGAATAAAATCGGTGCACACGCGGGGCTCGTAGGTGGGGAGTGCTTTGCCCTTGGTATGCTCCACCAGCCACGCAATGTTCTGTCCCAGCGTGCGCATGGTCTGGAGACCCTCTTCGTCTTTGCGGACATCGTCGGGAGTATAGCCGTGGACCTGATTCCAGTACTGGGAAGGTGCCACCGGCATATTGCTGATGGTAAAATATTTGTTCAGCCGGTCAAAGGAGGCGCTGGCGCCGCCACGGCGGCAGGAAACCACCGCTGCGCCGATCTTACCGCTCCAGCGCCCGCAGGAGGCATAGAACAGCCGGTCCAAAAAGGCGCACAACTGGCCGTTGGGGCCGGCGTAATAAACGGGGGAGCCGATCACCATGCCGTCGAACTCATCGGCACGGCGCAGCAGCTGGTTGACGCCGTCTTCAAAGACGCACAGGCCGCCTTTTTCTTTGCACTTGCTGCAATCGATACAGCCCTGAATGGCCTTCTGGCCAATCCAATAGATCTCACTTTCCACACCGCAGGCGTTCAGCGCCTTGGCCACTTCGCTCAGCGCGGTGTAGGTGCAGCCTTCTTTGTTGGGGCTGCCGTTGATCAGTAAAATTTTAGCCATGGAAATCCCTGCCTTTCTTGTTCCCATTGTATCCAATTTTCCGAAGAAATGCAATCTTAAACAATTACTAATAGATTTTTAAGTGAGAATGTGCTATCCTTTGGGCGAGGAAGTGAAAGAATGCAGGCATTTCAGTATTTTTTTGACACCAAAGAAACCGTCCCGGCAGACGTAGGCTGGAGCCATTACGGGCTGTGGCATCTGTTCTGGCTGGCGGTGATGGCAGCGTTTATCACGCTGATCTCGGTTCGGTACCGCAAGCGTGACGCCGCCGCCCGGGCGCGTTGGCGCAAGACCATGGGTCTGGTCATTCTGGGCATGGAGATCTGCAAGTTGACCATGCTGGCGTTGGTGGGGCGCTACACCCACGATTATCTGCCCCTGCACCTGTGCTCGGTGAACATCCTGCTCATCAATGTGCACGCCCGGTGGCCCGGCCCCGTGCTGGACAACTTCCTGTACGGCATCTGCATCCCCGGCGCCATGGCGGCGATGATCTTCCCCGATTGGACCATGTTGCCGTACCTTAATTATAATAATATCCATTCTTTCATCATCCACATCCTGCTGGTGGCCTATCCGGTGATGGTCACTGCAGGCGGCGATCTGAAGCCCGATTGGCGCAAATTGCCCCGGTGCCTGCTGTTTACGCTGGCCATGGCGGTGCCGGTCTATCTGTTCAATCTGAAGTTCGGCACCAACTTTATGTTTCTCATGCGGGCGGAAGAGGGCAACCCACTGCTGCTTTTTGAACAGATGTGGGGCCACCATCTGCTGGGGGTACCGGTGCTGGGAACGGTGCTGATCGGTATGATGTATCTGATCCTCTGGCTGTGCCGGAGAAATGCGGTAAGGAAGTGAAACGATGCAATATTTTCTGGAAACGGTGGATACCATCCAGCCGGGGCTCGGGTTCCGGCAGTTCGGCGGGTATCATCTTTTGTGGTTGGGTATTCTGGTGGCTTTTTGCACCTTTATGGCGGTGCAGTACCGCAAGCAGGATACCGAAACTCGGGCGAAGTGGCGCAAGCGTATGGCGGTGGCTATCCTTTTGGATGAACTGTGGAAAATGTTCTGGCTGATGGTAGGGGGGAACTACACTCTGGGGTATCTGCCCCTGCATCTGTGCTCCATCAACATCATCCTCATCGCGCTCCACGCGTGGAAGCCCAACAGGACGCTGGATAACTTCCTGTACGGGGTGTGCATCCCCGGCGCTATGGCCGCCATGCTGTTCCCAAGTTGGACGGCACTGCCGCCGGTCAACTTTATGCATCTGCACAGTTTTACGGTGCATATCCTGCTGATCGCCTATCCGGTGATGACCACGGTAGGCGGCGATATCCGCCCCGATTGGCGGCAACTGCCCAGGTGCATCCTGTTCACCCTGTGTATGGCGGTACCTATCTATCTCTTTAACCTGGCCTTTGACACCAATTTTATGTTCCTGATGTATGCCGAAGAGGGCAATCCGCTGCTGTTGTTTGAGCAGATGTTCGGCAGCCACCTTGTGGGATTTCCGGTTCTGGGTACGGTATTCGTGGGGGCCATGTATCTCATCCTTTATTTGTGTCGCAGGAGTGCTCGGAGAAAACAGGAGGTGGCCCGATGAAACCGGTCAAAATCGTTGCGATCTGCGCCAGTCCGCGGAGAAAAGCCTCTTACTATGTGGCCGAAAAGGCTTTGGAGGCCGCTGCCGCAGTGGACCCGCGAATTGAAACCGAACTGATCAGTTTTGCGGGAAAACGGATTGAACCCTGCGTTGGCTGCGATTGCTGTAAAAAGAACAAGACCTGGTGCATCCTGCGGGACGATATGCAGCCCATGTTTGATCAATTGAAGGAGGCCGATGGCATTCTGGTGGTATCGCCGGTGTATACCATGGCGGCAACGCCGCAGTTGCACGCGTTTTGTTCTCGGATGCGGCCCGCCATGCACTGTTTTCCGGATATGCTGCGGAACAAGTTTTTTGCGGCAGTGGCCGTAGGAGGGACCCGGAACGGTGGGCAGGAGGCTGCCGTTATGGATATTATCAATCTGTTTGGTACTCGAACCATGAACTTGGTCACCAATGAAGTGGGCGGATACACCGGCGGAAAGGTGTGGAGCCGGGATCAGGGCGCTGAAGGCGCTGCCGAGGACCGGATCGGAATGAAAACCGTCGTCGATCTGGCCGGAAAACTGGCAGAAGTCTGTCTGACATACCGCTTGGGAAAAGAAGCACTTGCCGCGGAAAAAACATAAAAACAAACCGCTGTGGATCTCCACAGCGGTTTTTCTGTCAATATATAATTTTTACGAAAAAAAGCACAAAAATCCGTTGACTTCCAACAAAAGGTGTGCTACACTAATAAACTGAATCAATCTGGGTTAGTTTGCAGTTTTCTAACAAAAGTATGATAGCAAATCCCGTCGGAAAAAGCAAGGGAACATGCTCAAAAACACGCAACCCACCCGGGCGTATCAAAGTTTGTGATTATTTGAAATAGAGAAATGGAGTGAGGCAACCGATGAAAGATCTTCGCTGCGGAAAAAAGATCCGTAAGAGTTTCTCCCGGACCGATGAGATCCTGGAGATGCCCAACCTCATTGAGGTACAGAAGAAGTCCTATCAGTGGTTCCTGGACGAGGGCCTGCGTGCCGTGTTCAAGGATGTTGGCGCGATCACCGATTACACCGGCAACCTGGAACTGACCTTCCTG
>JAFQDY010000225.1 GCA_017399325.1 Oscillospiraceae bacterium | reverse complement strand
CGAGCCGTAGCGCAGGCAGCAAACGGCAGTATCCAAAAACATAAACCAAGCGGGTTTCTTGGTTGTTTTGGACAGTTCTTTCAAATCGCCGTAAAACCGTTTGTAATTTCCCTGTAATGCAAAACTGATAACGCCCATAGTTACAGTCCTTTCAGTATCGTTTCGATGTCTTCGGGGGTGAACAGGTATTTTTCGTCGCAGAACTGGCACTCCACGGGGAAGGTCTTCCCTTCTGCGGCAATCTCTTTCAATTCCTTTTCGCCAAGGCTGATGATGGCAGCCGTAACACGCTCACGAGAGCAGTAGCATTTATATTCCACAGGGGTGGTCTCCATAAACACCACGCCCAGATCGCCGCAGACCTGTCCCAATATCTCCTCGGGAGTCAGGCCGTCATTGAGCATCGTGGTGACCGCGCCGGCCCGCTTGATGCCCGCTTCCACCTTATCGATGGTTTCGTCGGGTGCGCCGGGCAGCAGTTGGATCAGATAACCGCCTGCTACTTTCACGCTCAGATCTCTGTCCACAAGCACGCCCAAGGCGCAGGCGGTGGGAATCTGCTCGCTTTGGGCAAAATAGGCGGTCACATCGTCAGCAATTTCACCGGAAACCAGCGGAATTGAACCCACATAAGGCTCTTTCATCTGCAAGTCCCGAATGACGGTCAGCATACCGTCAGTTCCCACGGTTGTGCCTACGTCCAACTTGCCGGGATATTTCTCTGCAAACGGCACATTGGGTTCATACACATAGCCCCGTACATTGCCAATGGGGTCGGACACGCACACGATGGAACCGATAGGGCCGTCGCCCTTGATCTGCAGGGTCATAGAACCGTTTTCCACCTTCTGCATATTGCCCATCATAGAGGCCGCCGTCAGCGCCCGTCCGAAGGCCGCTGTGGCGTTGGGGGTGGTTTTTTGTATTTGCGCACCACGGCGCACAAGTTCCGTGGAACGGATGGCTACGACCTTTACGAAGCCGTCCATACTCATTCCCCGTACCAGATAGTCGTTCATTTCATTTTGCCCTTTCTCGCTTTCAAGTAGATCCTCTGTTCACCGGGTCTGGGTGAACAAATTTCTCTGTCGGCAAACACTTCGATGGAAGTAAAGCCGGCTTCTTTTAAGTACGCGGTCAGTTGGTCGGCAGAATATGCGTACTCTTTATGCTCCTCAAAACTCCGCTGCCAGGTGTTACCGTCGCGTTGGAACAAATCCATTTCATAGGTGCAGATATTGCTTTCTTCGTCGAAAGAACCCTGCCAAACGCAATACACATCGTCGTCTTCGTCCAGAAAGATCTGACCGTCCATCGCCCGGAGTTTTTCGGGGGTGTTTACATCAAAAATGAAGCATCCGCCGGGATTGAGCGCTTTATAGACCCTGCCGATGGCTTTGCGGCAATCATCCGGGTTTGTGATATAGTCCAGACTGTCCAGCGCGCACACCGCCAGATCAACGCCCTTGGGCAGGCGCAATTCCTGCAATTTCTGACAGACAAACAGCGGGCGGTTGTGGGCGTTATCGGCCTTCTGTGACGCCACACAGAGCATTTCCCGGGACATATCAACGGCGGTGACTGCAAGGCCTTTTTCTGCCAGCAGCCACGCCACAGAGCCTGTGCCGCAGGCAAGGTCAACGGCGGTCCGTGGTTGCAAACCTTCACGCCTCAGCAATTCCCAATAGAAGGCAACTGTTGCGCCATAGTCCACATCGTTGGTCAGCCGGTCATAACTG
>JAFQDY010000224.1 GCA_017399325.1 Oscillospiraceae bacterium | reverse complement strand
GAGGATTTTGTTATGAATGTTTATGAAGTTGGTTCTCTGAAAGATAAATTGTCTGCAAACCCCTATCCCGGTCGCGGTATTATCTTGGGCGTCACTCCTGATGGAACTCGCGCTGTTGCGGCATACTTCATTATGGGACGCAGCGTGAACAGCCGCAATCGTATTTTTGCCTTTGAGCCCGACGGAATTCGCACGGAAGCCCACGATCCCAGCCTGATGAAAGATCCCCACTTGATTATTTATCACCCTGTGCGTGAGGTCGGCTGCGGTTTGATCGTTACCAATGGCGACCAGACGGACACCATCTGGGACTTTTTGGCAAGAGGTGAGAGTTGGGAATCTGCCCTTCGCACCAGAATGTTTGAAGATGACGGCCCCAACTGGACGCCCCGTATCTCCGGCCTTTTGGCGTTGGATGGCAGTTATAAGATGTCTATCCTGAAGGCTGCTGATCCTGATGGTGCGGCTTGTGCCCGTTTCTTCTATGAGTACCCCGGTGAACCCGGTCTGGGTCATTTCATTCATACCTATGTGACCGACGGCAATCCGGTCATTCCCACATTCCAGGGTGAGCCTGAGCGTGTTGCTATGGATAACGATATGGACGCATTTGCAAAAATGCTGTGGGAGAATCTGAATGAAGATAATAAGATCTCTCTTTATGTGCGCTATACAGACATTGAAACCGGCGCATATGAGCATTTGATCATCAATAAGCACGAGTAAGGAGACAGATATATGAAAGAGTTTGAATTGAAATATGGCTGCAACCCCAACCAAAAACCTGCAAAAATCTATATGCACGACGGCACAGAACTGCCCATTGAAATTCTGAATGGCCGTCCCGGTTTTATTAATTTTTTGGACGCATTCAATTCCTGGCAACTGGTAAAGGAACTGAAGGAAGCCACCGGTATGTGCGCGGTTACTTCTTTTAAGCATGTTTCTCCCACTTCTGCCGCTGTTGGTAAGAAACTGCCTTTGGAACTGAAAAAGGCTTGCTTCGTAGAAGATATTGAGGGCTTGGACGAGAATCCTCTGGCTTGTGCTTATGCCCGCGCAAGAGGCGCTGACCGTCTGTGCTCCTTCGGCGACTGGGTGGCTCTGTCTGATGTTTGTGACGCGCTGACCGCTAAGTTGATCGCTCGCGAAGTGTCTGACGGTGTGATCGCTCCCGGTTATACCGACGAGGCTTTGGAAATTTTGAAGACCAAGCGGAACGGCAGTTACAATGTGGTTGCCATTGACCCCGACTTTGTGCCTGCTGAGCAGGAAACAAAGCAGGTGTTCGGTATTACTTTCCGGCAAGGCCGTAACAACTTTAAAATCAATACGGAACTGCTGCAGAACATTGTTACCAAGAATAAAAACTTTACAGAGGATGCAAAAATCGACCTGATCATCTCTCTGATTACCCTGAAGTACACTCAGTCCAACTCTGTGTGCTTTGCCTATGACGGACAGGCTATCGGCGTTGGCGCCGGCCAGCAGTCCCGTGTGCACTGCACAAGACTTGCCGGTGGCAAGGCAGACACCTGGTTCCTGCGTCAGCATCCCAAGACTTTGGCGCTGCCTTTCCGTGAGGATCTGGGTCGACCCGGTCGCGACAATGCCATTGACGGCTACATTAACGGCAATGAAGAAGATGTTTGTGCAGAAGGAATCTGGCAGAACTACTTCACCACACGCCCTGAACCCCTGACTGCAGAGGAAAAGCGGGCGTTTCTGGATTCTCGTACTGGCGTTGCGCTGGGTTCTGATGCATTTTTCCCGTTCCCCGATAGCATCAAGCGTGCTAAGGCCTCCGGTGTTTCCTATGTTGCAGAACCCGGTGGTTCTATTCGTGATGATCTGGTCATCGCCGAGTGCGATAAGAACGATATGGTAATGGCATTCACCGGAATACGTTTGTTCCACCACTAATAATCATTTGCCACACCGTGAAAATGCGGTGTGGCAATCGGTCTGTTTTAAGAATTGAGTATTTTGGAGTGTATCTATGAAAATATTGGTTGTAGGCGGTGGCGGAAGAGAACATGCCATCATAAAGAAATTGAAAGAAAATAAAACTGTTACAGAAATTTTTGCGACACCCGGTAACGGTGGTATCGCAAAGGATGCAACTTGTGTGGATATTGGTGCAAAGGAAATCGACAAGATCGCTGCGTTTGCAATGGAAAACGCCATTGATTACGCCGTTGTCGCACCCGATGATCCGTTGGTCTTGGGATGTGTGGATGCATTGGAAGAAAAGGGAATTCCTTGTTTTGGCCCTCGCGCCAATGCAGCGATTATTGAGGGAAGCAAGGTCTTTTCCAAAAACTTGATGAAAAAGTATAACATCCCTACGGCGGCCTACGAAGTCTTTACCGATATGGATGCGGCGCTTACATATCTGGATACTGCGCCCATTCCTACGGTTATCAAGGCAGACGGCCTTGCGTTGGGCAAGGGTGTTATTATTGCTATGACCCGCAAGGAGGCCAAAGATGCTGTCCGGTCTATGATGGCCGATAAGGTGTTTGGCAAAAGCGGTGATCAGATCGTGATTGAGGAATTTCTCACCGGTCCTGAAGTGTCTGTTTTGTCCTTTACTGACGGCAAAACCGTTGTGCCTATGATTTCCTCTATGGATCACAAGCGGGCAGGGGATAACGACACTGGTCTGAATACCGGCGGTATGGGTACAGTTGCTCCCAATCCCTACTACACTGCTGAATTGGCAGAGGAATGTATGCAGACCATTTTCCTGCCGACCATCGCGGCGATGAACGCTGAAGGTCGCAAATTTAAGGGCTGCCTTTACTTCGGCTTGATGCTGACTCCCAATGGACCAAAGGTGATCGAATATAACTGCCGTTTCGGTGATCCGGAAACGCAGGTCGTTCTGCCTCTGCTGGAAAGCGATCTGCTTACCGTTATGCAGGCGACTACCAACGGCACATTGGCAGAAACAGAGGTAAAATTCGCCGACAAGAATGCCTGTTGCGTGATTATGGCATCAAAAGGTTATCCTACCGCTTATGAAAAAGGTTATGAGATGACTATCCCCGAAGTAATTTGGGACAATGTATATGTTGCCGGCGCAGCATTAAAAGACGGAAAGTTGCTAACCAACGGTGGTCGCGTTTTAGGCGCAACGGCGGTGGCTGATACATTGGATCAGGCCATTGACAGCGCCTACAAGATGGTGAAAACCATCCATTTTGATAACGCATATTACCGCAACGACATTGGCGCAAAGGCACTAAAAGCCGGGAGGAACTGAATTGGTATATAGAGTATATGTAGAAAAAAAGCCGGAACTGGCAAACGAGGCAAAGGCACTTTTGAACGATGCCCGTAACCTGCTTGGTATCGCCGGTATCGAAAATGTCAGACTACTGAATCGTTATGATGCAGAAAATATCACAAAGGAACTGTTTGACTATGCAAAGCGGACGGTATTTTCCGAGCCGCAGATCGATATTGTTACAGATGCCTGTGATATGGGTGATGCGGTTGTGTTTGCGGTGGAACCCCTGCCCGGTCAGTTTGACCAGCGGGCAGATTCTGCGGCCCAGTGTATTCAAATTATTTCTCAAGGCGAACGCCCCATCATTCGTTCTGCCAAGGTTTATGCGCTGTACGGCTACCTGACAGAGGAAGAAATTACTGCTATCAAAAAGCACGTGATCAACCCTGTTGAATGTCGAGAAGCGGATATGGCACTGCCGGAAACCCTGGTCGTGGAGTACGCTATTCCCCAGTCCGTTGCAACGGTTGACGGTTTTATTGACCTGAATGAAGGTGGTTTATCTGCGTTTTTGGACAAACTGGGCCTTGCTATGGACCTGGATGACCTGAAGTTTTTGCAGAACTACTTCAAAAACGAAGAAAAGCGGGATCCTACCATTACCGAAATTCGCGTGGTCGACACCTACTGGTCTGATCATTGCCGCCATACCACATTCTCCACCATCATTGATGATGTGAAGATCGACGATCCCGCTGTGGCTGCCGCTTACCAGCGCTACCTGGACGCACGAGTGGAAGTTTACGGCGAAGAGAAGGCTGCCAAGCGTCCTCAGACCCTGATGGACATTGCCACCATCGGCGCAAAGACCTTGAAAAAGCGCGGTCTTCTACCGGAACTGGACGAAAGTGAAGAAATCAACGCCTGTTCTATCCATGTGGACGCTGAAGTCAACGGTGAAAAGCAGGATTGGCTCTTGATGTTCAAAAACGAGACCCATAACCACCCCACAGAAATTGAACCTTTTGGCGGTGCGGCAACTTGTATCGGCGGCTGTATCCGCG
>JAFQDY010000223.1 GCA_017399325.1 Oscillospiraceae bacterium | reverse complement strand
GTGTTCATTCTGGGTATTCGCGAGGCCGCGCGCGGTATGATCTTCGAGAGTTATTCCTCCAAGAGTCAGGAACTGCTCACCGGTACTGTTCTGCGCGTTGATCCCACCGGCGATGTGTTTGTCCGCATCGGCCAGGGCAGCGAGCAGAGCGACGCCGTTCTGCGTGTCAGCGAGCAAATTCCCGGCGAAGAATACGAACCCGGCGATCTGCTCCGCGTTTATGTTCTGGAAGTACACAAAGCCACCCGCGGACCTTTGGTCCACGTTTCCCGCACCCACCCCAATGTGGTGCGCCGTCTGTTTGAACTGGAGACCCCCGAAATTGCCGACGGCCAGGTGGAGATCCGCAACATCGCCCGTGAAGCCGGTTCCCGCAGCAAGATCGCTGTGCGGGCCGCTATGGAAAATGTTGACCCGGTTGGCGCTTGCGTTGGTCCTCGCGGCGGCCGTGTAGGCGCCGTTGTGGACGAACTGTGCGGCGAAAAGATCGACATCGTGGTCTGGAGCGAAGACCCCTGCGAGTATGTAAAGGCCGCCTTAAGTCCCGCCACCGTTCTGGATGTGGAAATGGACCCCGCCAATCCCAAGGCCTGCCGTGTCATCGTGCCTGACGACCAGTTGAGTCTGGCCATCGGCAAGGAAGGTCAGAACGCCCGTTTGGCCGCCCGTCTGACCGGTCTGAAAATCGACATCAAGCCTGCAAGCCAGGCATAACAACAATGGCAATGACGAGATAGCAAAAGGCTTCTCCTTGAGGAGAAGCTGGCAAAAATCTTTGATTTTTGACTGGTGAGGTGGAACGCACACATTCTTATACACCTCATCCGACCTTGCTGTGCTCGGCCACCTTCCCCCCACGGGGAAGGCTTTAAGGAGGTAACCCTATGCAAAAGAAGATTCCTCAGCGGCAATGTATGGGTTGCCGGGAAAGAAAAGCGAAGAAAGAACTGATTCGTGTGGTTCGGGGAACTGACGGCGTGGTAAGTTTGGATTTCAGCGGAAAACTGAACGGCCGCGGCGCGTACATCTGCCCCAACGCCGCCTGTTTGGCAAAAGCCCAAAAGGCCAAGTCTTTGGAGCGCAGCCTGGAAGTCCCCATTCCCCAGGAGGTCTACGTCCGTCTGGCTAAGGAAATGGAGGCGGGCGTCGATGGATAAAGCGCTCAATTATCTTGCTTTGGCCCGCAAGGCCGGCCGCATTGAACTGGGAGAAGAACCCGTTGGCGCTGCGGCCCGGGCCCAAAAGGCAAGGCTGGTCATCGTGGCAAGTGACGCCACAGACCACACCCTGCGCAGAGCCAAAAGTTTTGTGGCCGCAAGTGAGCAAATTTGTTTGTCAGTTCCTTTTACCAAAGACCAGTTGGGTCAGGCCGTTGGCCGCACCGCGCTGGCTTTGGCAGCATTTACCGACCCCGCGCTGGCGCTGGCTTTTGTGAAAGCCCTTGGTCAGCCGGACCGCTACAAGACCGAACTGGAAAGTTTGGAAAAGCGCACAACGCGCATCCAGAAACGCCAGCAGGAGGCCAAAGCCCATGAACGGAACAAGCGTATGGGCTACCGCGGTAAAGCAAAGAAGGATAAGTGATTTTGGAGGTGTGTTTCGTATATGAGTTTAATGAAGTATAAATTGAAGGAACTTGCTACGGATTTCGGTATGACACCTAAGGATATTGCCGAAATTATGGGTAAGTTTTTTGAAAAACCCAAGTCCAACGCACAGGTTCTGACCGAAGAAGAACTGAATGTGATCTTTGACTATATGACCCAAACCAACCAGATCTCCTCTATGGAAGTGGTGTTTGCGGTCACTCCCAAGCCCCAGCCCAAGGCAGAAGCGCCTAAGGTTGCGGTGGTGACCGAGGAAGAAGTCAAGGCCGAAGCGCCCAAGGCTGAGGAAAAGAAACCTGTTGATGCCCCCAAGCCTCAGCCCAAGGCCGAAAAGCCCCAGAAGCCTGCCGAACCGGAGCGCAAGCGGGAACGCCGTGTGGTGGACACCTCTGCGGTGCAGGTGAATGTGAACCGGTTTGATGACCACGCAGACGACTTGGTTTCCGAGCGTATGCAGAACTATCAGGGCGGCAAGCAGCGCTTTGCCAAGAAGGGTCAGCAACAGGGGGGCAAGAAGGACAACAAATTCTCCAAGGGCAACAAGTCCCGCAACGAGGAGCAGGAAAAACTGCGTCGCCTGCAGATGGAAGTGGCCCGCAAAGCGCCTGTTACCGTTAAGATCCCCGACGAAATTACCGTTGGCGAACTGGCTTCCCGTATGAAGAAGACCGCCGGCGAAGTGATCAAACTTCTCATGAAGAACGGCGTTATGGCCGGCCTGAACCAGACCATCGACTTTGATACCGCTGAGTTTGTAGCCGTGGAACTGGGCTGCAAGGTAGAGCGGGAGATCACCGTTACCATTGAGGAGCGGATCATCGACGACCATGAGGATACCGCAGAGGAGCTGCAGACCCGCGCTCCCGTTGTGGTGGTCATGGGTCACGTTGACCACGGCAAGACCTCCACTTTGGACGCTATCCGCAACACCTCCGTTACCGCAGGCGAGGCAGGTGGCATCACCCAGCACATCGGCGCTTATACCGTAGAGTGCAACGGCCAGCCTATCACATTTTTGGATACCCCCGGCCACGCGGCCTTTACCTCTATGCGCGCCCGTGGCGCAAATGCCACCGATATTGCCATTCTGGTTGTGGCTGCCGATGACGGCATTATGCCCCAGACCATCGAGTCCATCAACCACGCAAAGGCTGCAAAAGTGCCCATCATCGTTGCCATCAACAAGATGGATAAGCCCGAGGCCAACCCCGACAAGATCAAGCAGCAACTGACCGAGCACGACCTGATCCCCGAAGAATGGGGCGGTGAGACCATTATCTGTCCCATCTCCGCAAAGACCGGTATGGGTTTGGATAATCTGCTGGAAATGGTGCTTCTGACCGCCGAAGTGCAGGAACTGAAGGCCAACCCCAACCGCCGGGCAAAGGGTACGGTTATCGAGGCTCGTCTGGACAAAAACCGCGGCCCCATCGCCACCTTGCTGGTGCAAAACGGTACGCTGAATCAGGGCGACATCGTCATTGCCGGCACTGCCGTTGGCCGCGTTCGCGTGATGACCAACGACAAGGGCCGCACCGTCAAGACCGCAGGCCCCTCTATCCCCGTTGAGATCACCGGCCTTGCAGAAGTGCCCGCCCCCGGCGACGAATTCAACGCCGTTACCGACGAGCGTATGGCAAGAGAATTGGTGGAACAGCGGAAGCAAGCCGCCAAGGACGCCGCCGCAAACGCTCTGCAGAAGGTGACGCTGGATAACCTGTTTGCCAAGATGCAGGAAGGCGAAATGAAGGAGCTGTCCCTGATCGTCAAAGCCGACGTTCAGGGTTCTGCCGAAGCCGTCAAGGCCTCTTTGGAGAAGATCTCCAACGAGGAAGTCCGGGTTCGCGTGATCCACACCGGTGTCGGCGCCATCAACGAGTCCGATATTCTGCTGGCTTCTACCGCCGGCGCCAT
Source organism: Oscillospiraceae bacterium (assembly GCA_017399325.1). GTDB lineage: Bacteria > Bacillota > Clostridia > Oscillospirales > Oscillospiraceae > Faecousia. Next base: position 5,785 of record JAFQDY010000223.1, on the reverse strand, counting down.
CATTGTCGGCTTCAACGTCCGTCCCGATGCAGGCGCACAGGCATCTGCCCAGCGCACCGCCGTGGATATGCGGTTCTACCGTGTTATTTACGATGCCATCGACGAGATCGAGGCTGCTATGAAGGGTATGCTGGCGCCCAAGTTCGAGGAAGTAGTCATCGGCCACGCCGAGGTGCGTATGACCTACAAGGTCTCTGCAGTTGGCACCATCGCCGGCTGTATGGTGAAAGACGGCAAGGTCACCCGCGACGCTCAGGTGCGCGTGCTGCGTGACAATGTGGTCATTCACGAGGGCGAAGTGGGCTCTTTGCAGCGGTTCAAGGACCAGGCAAAGGAAGTCACCGCCGGTTTCGAGTGCGGCATGAGCATCCTCAAGTTCAACGATATTAAGGAAGGCGACATTTTCGAAGGCTTCGCCATGCAGGAAATCAAGCGCTAAGCAAAACCGCCGTGCCGCGGTGCGGCACGGCTGATTGCCTTCCCCTTGAGGGGAAGGTGGCCCGACGCAGTCGGGTCGGATGAGGTGTTCTTGTATTTGCCACCTCATCAGTCACCTTCGGTGACAGCTTCTCCTCAAGGAGAAGCCTTATATTACTAAGTAAGGAGCCTATGTTATGGCATCTAATCGAATCGGTCGGATCAACGAGGAAATTCAGAAGGAATTATCCGGTCTGATCCGCAACTTAAAAGACCCCCGGGTGCAGGACACCATGATCTCCATCACCCATGTGGAGACCACCCCCGACCTGCGCTACGCCAAGGTGTATGTGAGTTTCCTGCAGGAGGAAAAGGCAAAAGACGCCCTGAAAGGCTTGAAATCCGCCGGCGGTTACCTGCGGCGGGAGTTGGGTCGTTCTCTGAACCTGCGCTACACCCCGGAACTGACCTGGGCGCTGGACGATTCCATTACCTATGGCGCAAAAATGATGAAACTGATCAACTCTTTGGAGGTTGACAAGTACCCGGAGGCAGAGAAAGATGAAGGAACTGACGAGAATTGCGTGCGCTGACTGGCTTTTGGCCCGGGATCACTTTGCCATTTTGACCCACAGAAAGCCTGACGGGGATACCATCGGCTCTGCCGCTGCCCTATGTCTTGGTCTGCGGCAAAAAGGCAAGACCGCCCATGTGCTGTGCAACGATGAGGTCACCCCTCTTTACGCGCCTCTTTTGGAGGGTCTTACCAAGCCCCAGCCGGAAGAAGGTGACGTGCTGATTGCGGTGGATGTGGCGGCAGACTCTATGCTGCCCAAAGCCTATGGCGACCTGAAAAACTGCATCGATCTGCGGATCGATCACCACGGCTCCGGTCGGGAATACACCCCCAATGAGCACGTTGACCCGGAATCTGCCGCCTGCGCGGAGATCATCTGGGAGCTTTTGCTGGATATGGGCGTAGAGCCTGACAAAAAAATGGCTGAAGCGGTGTATGTGGGCGTTTCCACCGACACCGGCTGCTTCCGTTTTGCCAACACCAACGCCCATACCTTCGATGTGTCTGCCGACTGCGCGGCCGCAGGCGCGGATATTTTTGAGTGGAACCGGAAACTGTTTGACACCAATTCTTTGGCAAAACTCCGGCTGCAGGCCTGGGTCGTTGATCATTTTGAATTGATGGCAGACGGAAAGATCGCCATTTGCGCCCTGCCCAAGTCCGTTGAGGAAGCCTTGGGCGTAGACGAGGACGATATGAACAACATCTCCGGCTTTTTGCGCTCCATCGAGGGCGTTTGCATCGCCGCGCTGCTGCGGGATGTGGATGAAAACAACACCAAGGTGTCCATTCGTTCCGTACCCGGCTACAATGCGGCTTACATCTGCGAGACCTTTGGCGGCGGCGGACACCCCGGCGCAGCCGGCGCAAGTTTGCATATGCCCTTGAACGAGGCCGTGGAAGCTGTTATCAAGGCAATGCCGGAAATATAAGCAAACTTAGAATCGGCGAGAGATTTCGCCGAAGATGAAGGTTGAAGGCCGACGCTGTATCGAGTATACTGCGAGGACTTCAAAACGCACATATGCGGCGAAAGATCCGCCGCCTACTTTTCTGAGGAAACTATGGACGGAATCGTGATTATAGACAAGCCCGCCGGCTGGACAAGCCAGGATGTGACCGCAAAACTGCGGGGCGTTCTGCACACCAAGCGCATCGGCCACGGCGGCACATTGGACCCTATGGCAACAGGCGTTTTGCCGGTCTTCGTGGGGCGGGCCACCCGGGGCGTGGAGTTTTTTGAGCAGGCGGACAAGGTGTACGAGGCGGTTTTGCTTTTGGGCGTCACCACCGACACCGAGGACACCACCGGCGAAATTTTGGAAAAACGGCCTGTTTCCGCCACAAAAGCGGACATTTTGGCGGTTTTGCCCCAGTTTACCGGAGAAATTCAGCAAATTCCCCCTATGTATTCCGCCATTAAGGTGAACGGACGGAAACTTTACGATCTGGCCCGCAAAGGTCAGGTAGTGGAGCGCAAACCCCGGACCGTTACCATTCATTCGCTGGACTTTTTGGCCTTGGACGGCAACCAAGTCCGCCTGAAGATCCACTGCTCCAAGGGTACATACATCCGCACCCTTTGCAAAGACATCGGCGCGGCCCTTGGCTGCGGCGGCTGTATGGCAGAATTGCGGCGGACGCGGGCAGGTGAGTACGACCAGGCGGTTGCGGTTTCGTTGGAAACCTTGATTTCGGCTGAAAACCCGGAGATCTACCTGCAAAATGTGGATACCCTGTTTGTAAATCACCCTGCAGTGACCCTGACCGCCAAGCAGGCCCTGCGCTGCCGCAACGGCAACGCCTTTTCCATCGAACTGCCCGAAGGAACATACCGGGCTTACGACGAAAACGGCGAATTTTTGATGCTGGCGAAGGTAGAAAGCGGTGTTATGTCAACCGTTAAGGGTTTCTTTGCGGTTTAATGCCACTTGTAGGGACCGTGGTGCTTCGCGCAGCGAATCATAAATCCTAATGCTTGCCGGTGGCAAGCATACCTTAATGCAATGTCCCCGACGGTCCTTGCGCAAATTACACATTACACATAGCGGACTGTCCAGAGGCCAGTCCCTACAAAAGGTAACTTTATGGACAAGAAAATTTACGCTCTCGGCTTCTTTGACGGGGTGCATCTGGGCCATCAGGCGCTGCTGAAAGAATGCCGCCGTCTGGCAGAGCAAAACGGCTGCGCGGCTGCGGCGGTGACCTTTACCACCCATCCGGACGGACTGGTTTTCGGAAAAGCCCCGGCCCTTTTGAATACAACAGAAGACAAAGCACGCATCCTCAGCGCCTTTGGAATGGCCGATGTGCTGGCGCTGCCCTTTGACGAAACGCTGATGCGCACCCCCTGGTGGGAATTTTTGGAGGCGTTGATCGCATTGGGCGGGGCAGGTTTTGTCTGCGGCGATGACTTTCGTTTCGGCGCAAAGGGCGAAGGCACGGCAGAAAAACTGGCTGCCTTTTGCAAAGAACGGGATCTTCCCTGCGCCATCGTGCCGGAGCAGGTTTTGGACGGAGAGAGAATTTCCTCCTCTCGCATTCGCGCCTGTTTGGAACAGGGCGATCTGGAGCAGGCAAACCGGCTGCTGGGGCATCCCATGCTGCTGACCGGCACGGTACAGACCGGCAAACAGTTGGGCCGCACCCTTGGTTTTCCCACGGCAAATCTCACATTTCCGGAGGGTTTGATCGTTCCCCGGTTTGGCGTGTATGCCTGCGGCGTGAGCATTGACGAGAAGGTCCATTATGCTGTGGCCAACATCGGCACCCGACCCACGGTAGACGGCGAAGGCGTTACGATTGAAGTGCATCTGCTGGATTTTGACGGTGATCTGTACGGCAAGGAAGTTTCCGTTGCCTTCTACAAATTCCTCCGACCGGAGAAAAAATTCGCCTCTTTGGAAGAATTGCAGAGAGAAATTCAGAAAAATGTCCTCGAAACCCGCACTTTACTCGAAAAAACACAATAAAAATACTTTACAATTGGAAAAACTTATGATAAGATAGTCGGGCTGGCTATGGCCTGCATATCCCGTCGCTCAGTTTTGGGACATCACCGACCCTTTACTTGGCGCGAGGAAATTTATAAAAAAGGTGGAAAACACAATGATCCAGAAGGAAAAGAAGACCCAGGTTATCCTGGAAAACGCTACTCACGAAGGCGATACCGGTTCTGCTGAAGTTCAGGTTGCGATCCTGACTGCTCGTATCAACGAGTTGACCGATCACCTGCGTACTCACAAGCACGACAACCACTCCCGTCGTGGTCTGCTGATGATGGTGGGTAAGCGCCGCAAGATGCTGGACTATCTGGCAAAGAAGGACATCAACCGTTACCGTGCTTTGATCGCCAAACTGGGTATCCGTAAGTAAGAACAAAAAAGGGCGACGGATACCGTCGCCCTTTTTTCTCAACGGATCTTTTGCTCCAGCCGTGCGTTTTGCAAGCGCCCATATACACAAAGTATTATGGTCGCCTGCAACCTTCGTCTGAAGCAAAATCTTTCGTTGAGATGCTCGTAAGTAAACTGTCGGGAGACACTTTAGCAGTTGATTGAGTTGCTGAAATATCGGCAGCTGACTCAAGTGCTAAACCTCCCGAACACATCACTGTCATTCCGAGGCTGGCTTGCCAGCCGTGGGAATCCCCCGGTGTTTAGGGGATTGCCGCGGTCGCGTTGCTCCCTCGCAATGACGACTATTTTAAGGAGGTAAACACAAATGATTACTCGCAAACAATTCCCCAATCACAAAGTTTTCGAGATGGAAATCGGCGGCCGCGCTTTTACCGTAGAGACCGGTAAAGTTGCCGAACTGGCCAATGCCGAGTGCATCTGCCGCTACGGCGACACCGTGGTGCTGACTACCTGCACCTGCAACCCCATTCCCAAGGCCGGCATCGACTACTTCCCCCTGACCATCGAGTTCGAGGAGAAGATGTACGCCGTGGGCCGTATCCCCGGCTCTTTCAACCGTCGTGAGGGCAAGCCCTCTGACCGGGGCATCCTGAACAGCCGTATCATCGACCGCCCTATGCGTCCTTTGTTCGACGAGGAACTGCGTAACGACACCGTTGTTACCTGCACCGTTCTTGCCAACGACGACGAGAACCCCGTTGAAGTGGTTGCATCTCTGGGTGCTTCCATCGCCATTGCATCTTCCGATGTGCCTTGGAACGGACCGGTTGCCACCACCAATGTGGCCCACATGGCTGACGGCCGCTACATCGTCAACCCCTCCGCTGAAGAGCGCGAGGCTTGCGACTGCTTCGTGTGCATCGCTTCCACTTTCGAGAAAGTGGTTATGATCGAGACCGAGGCCAACGAAGCGCCCGAAAACATCGTTTACGAATCCATCCGTGTTGCTCACGAGACCAACATGGAGATCGTAAAGTTCATCAACTCCATCGTGGCCGAGATCGGCAAGCCCAAGTTCACCTTCGAGAAGGCTGCCGTTAACCACGACCTGCTGGACGACCTGATTGCCTACGGTCTTCCCCAGATCGAGTACGCTCTGGACACCGACGACAAGAATGTCCGCGAGGAGCGCCTGACCGCTGCCCGTTTGGACTTTGCCGAGAAGTTCGGCGAAAAGTACGAGGACTTCGAGACCCACATCGAGGTCTGCCTGTACAAGATGCAGAAGAAGGTCGTTAAGAAGTGGCTGCTGCAGGGCAAGCGCGTTGACGGTCGTGGCATGGACGATATCCGTCCTCTGGATGCCCAGGTCGGTCTGCTGCCCCGCGTCCACGGCTCCGGTCTGTTCGCCCGTGGTCAGACACAGGTTCTC